>CABKMZ010000005.1 GCA_902373545.1 uncultured Actinomyces sp.
ACATCGTGGGCTCTCGTACGTTGACCAATCGTGCAGAGGCTCAGAGAATCTTTGAGGCTGCTCTGGAGCGGGCCTCCGAGGGGCTAGCCCTGCTGGAGGTTCCTTACCCGACGGTGGGCGATGAGTTCCAGGCCGTGGCTTACTCCCTCGAGGATGCGTTGCTGCTGACGCTGCGCGCCCAGCTGCTGTTGCCCCCTCAGCTCCAGCTTCGCTTCGGAATCGGCGCTGGACGCATCGAAGAGTTCTCCTCCGGTGTTCATCGTCAGGCCCCCGCCCGCCAGCGCGTGGGCGAGGGAGGCTCTCTTCAAGATGGATCGGCGTGGTGGGCGGCGCGCGCTGCGATCAACCGAGCGCACGACCTCCAGGACTCCTCCAACCCCTTCATCCGCACCTGGTTCGTGGCTCACGCCTCCATCGAAGGTTATGTGTCCGCGACCTGCCAGACCGCGGTCAACGCCCTGCTGAGCCTGCGTGACCACGCGATCCTCAAGCTCTCCGCTCGCCACCGCCGCATCACCGCCTCGCTGCTGCTCGGCAAGACGCAGGTGGAAATCGCGCGCGTTGAAAAGCTGTCGCAGCAGGCCATTTCGGACTTCGCCCGCGGGACGGGGGCGGGGCTCATCCAATCCTCACTCCTCATCGCGGAGGCTGCCCGTGCATGAAGCTTTGCTCCTAGGGATCTCCGCGTCAGAGCTGACGGTCCTGCTCACTTCCGATCCTCGGCGATGGTCGCGGCGTCTCGTTCTCTTCGTGACGCTCATGGCGATTGTTGTGTGCTACGCGTGGTTCATTGTCCGTGTCGATACCCTCGCGCTCGTCACGGGTACCGTGCTTGCCCTCGTCTGGTTCGCGTGGGATCTGGCTGACGGCTCGGCGCGGTCGGTGTTGGCGCGCTGGGCGCTCGCAGCGATGGGGTTCGTCGCTCTGATGAGCGTGGACGCAGTCAGTCATCCGACGCTGGCGCTCCTGCCTGGGCGCCCGTTTGACCTCATTATCGCCGTCGTCTTCCTCATGACCGGGCCAGCCAATCACCTGATCACGGCAATCTTGCTGTGTGCCCGCGGGCGATCGCGCGACCCTGTCCCCGGGTGGATCAACGCGCCCGTGCTTCCCGCAATGCCCGAGTCTGTTGAGACGCCGGATACGAGCGACACACAGGTTGACGGGGCCGCAGCGGACCAGGGCGACGAGGAAGCCCCTCTCACGCCCAGCTCCCTGCCGATCCTGACGAACGAGGACGTCGAGGATGAGGAGCCGGGAACAGCACTGCGCGGCGGTCGCTGGATCGGCCCGCTCGAACGTCTCCTCATCATCATTCTCGCCGGGGCGGGTGCCGAGGTAGCGATCGGGGCCGTCGTGGCCGCCAAGGGCGTCATCCGTTTCCCCGAAATTTCCCAGGACTCCTCGGGCGAAAAGGCCGAAGAATTCCTGATTGGCTCCGTGTCCTCCTGGATCCTGGCTGCGTTGGTGGCGATGTTCGTCCGCGTGGTGCTCGTCTAGCCCACGCGACGCCGCTAGAGTATTCCGCGTGAATACGGCAGATCCTTACGGGACGAACATCTTCGCCCACGACCCGCATCGTGACGGGCCGGGCGCTCGGCGCCCTCGATCGGTGGCGGTCCACGTCGAGATCGGCATGGTCCTCGAAGACGTGTCGTCGGGTTGGGTCGGTGCGGTGACGCGGGTGGAGAAGTCCGGCGGCGTCTACCTCGTCGAGCTTGAGGATCGGCGCGGAGCGCGCCGTTCCTTCCCGCTCGGCCCCGGGTTCTGGCTGGAGGGGCGCCCGATCGACGCGCTGCCCCCAAAGCCCAAGCCCGCCCAGGCCTCGGCGAGTGTGCAGACCAGCGCATCGGGGCGCAGGATCACCAACTCTGGTTCCTTCGCGCCCACCTCCTCCGGTCCGAAGGTCGCCAAGCGATCGCGGATCTGGGTGGAGGGACGCCACGACGCCGAGCTCGTTCAGCACGTGTGGGGTGAGGACCTGGCCGAGGCCGGCATCGCGGTGCAGCTGCTCGAGGGTGTGGACAACCTGGAGGACATCCTCGAGGTGTTCGGCCCGACAGACACAGCGCGCGCGGGCGTACTCGTCGACCATATGGTGCCCGGCTCTAAAGAGTCGCGCATCGCCGAGGCCGTCTCCGCTCGGTGGCCGGGCGCGGTTCTCGTGCTCGGGCATCCCTTTGTTGACATCTGGCAGGCTGTCAAGCCCGAGCGCGTGGGCCTGAACGCCTGGCCCGACGTCCCGCGCGGCATCGACATCAAGCACGGCACGCTGGACGCCCTCGGCTGGCCGCACGCCGATCAGCGCGACATCGCGATGGGGTGGAAGCGGATCCTGTCCACCGTGCGCACGTATCGTGACCTGGAGCCCGCGCTGCTGGGCCGAGTCGAGGAGCTCATCGACTTCGTCACAGTGCCCTGGGCTCAGTAAGAAAGTGGCGGTGCCGTGAGGTTCGCAATGAGCGCACCTATCAAGCGTCGCCCGGGTCGCCCCCGCTCGCGGGCGGGGAGTAGCATTTGCACTCAGAGAGAGGGAGTGCCAGGACGGAGGGAGTGACATGGCACGCAACAGCGCGCAAAACCGCAGGCTTGACGTCCTGCGCGCCATCGTCACCCAGTACGTGGCCACACGCGAACCCGTCGGCTCCAAGGCCATTGCCGCCGGGGGCCTGGGCGTCTCCTCGGCCACGATTCGCAACGACATGGCGGTCCTGGAAGAAGCCGGGCTGATCTATCAGCCCCACACGTCCGCCGGGCGCGTGCCCACCGACCGCGGATACCGCGTCTTCGTCGACCGGCTCGCCCAGATCAAGCCCATGACAACTCCTGAGCGCCAGGCTCTCGAAACGTTCCTCTCCGACTCGGTCGACATTGACGACGTCGTGGAACGCTCCGTGCGCCTCCTCGCGCAAGTCACCCACCAGGTGGCCCTCGTGCAATACCCGGGTTCGCGCGTGCGCACCCTCAAGCACCTCGAGGTCCTCGGCCTTACCCCCGGGCGCGTTCTCGTCGTTGTCATCACCGCCGACGGCGAGGTGGGGGAGCGGACCCTCAGCCTCGACACCCCCCTCGACGACGGCCAACTGCTCGCCGTGCGCGACCACCTGCGCGCCCACTGCGACGCCGCGACCTCCCAAACCGCGCCTTCGTGCGTCGAGGCGGCCACGGCCTCGTCCCGACATGAGCTGAGTGCGGCGGTCAGCGCCGTCGGTGAGGCCCTCACCGACGTACTCACCGGCGCTGGCGAGGCAAAGATTGTCGTGGCCGGCGCAGCCAACCTGGCTCGCGGAGCGCTCGACTTCCGCGACATCGCGCCCGTCCTGGATGCCCTTGAGGAACAGGTTGTCCTGATGCGTCTCTTCTCCGAGGCCGACCCCAGCGAGGAGCTGCACGTGAGCATCGGAGCGGAAAACCCTCACGACGCCCTGGCCGAAGCGGCCGTCGTCACGGGGACCTACCGCGCCGGGGCGGACGACACCGGCGGATCCGCCCACCTGGGAATCGTTGGCCCCATGCGAATGGACTACGCGCGCACCATGAGCTCCGTGCGCGCCGTTGCCGCCTACCTCTCCAGGTACCTGGCCCAGGAAACCAACAACTGACCATGCGCCCCACCACCGACCAGACCATCACCGAGCGCCCACACGGGAAGGAACAGCAAGCGTGAGAGACTACTACGAGGTCCTCGGCGTCTCCCGAGACGCCAACCAGGATGAGATCAAGAAGGCGTACCGCAAGCTCGCGCGTAAGCTCCACCCCGACTATGCGGGCGCCGACTCCGAAGAAGCTTTCAAGGAACTGTCTGTCGCCTACGAGACGCTCTCCGACCCCGAGAAGCGCCAGATGTACGACATCGGCGGACCCGACGCCCTGCGCGGCGGCGCGGGCGCGGGTGCCCCCTTTACGGGCTTCTCCGACATCTTCGAAGCCATGTTCACCAGCGGCTTTGGCGCGTCCTCGCGCGGCCCCGCTTCGCGCGTTCGCCGCGGCAAGGACCAGCAGGTCACCGTCGACATCACCCTCGAGGACGCCGCATTCGGCGCCGCGAAGGAGGTCTCCTTCCGCACCTACGTCTCCTGCGACACCTGCCACGGCTCCATGTGCCAGCCGGGCACCTCTCCTGAGCAGTGCGGCACCTGCCACGGATCGGGCTTCGTCACGCAGATCCAGAACTCCCTCTTCGGCCGCATGCAGACCCAGGCTCCCTGCCCGAACTGCCAGGGCTTCGGCGACACGATCCCCCAGCCCTGCACGGAGTGCAACGGCGCGGGACGCGTCGCCACGCGCCGCACGCTCAACATCAACATCCCGGCCGGTGCCAGCGAGGGCACACAGATCCGCGTCAGCGGCGAGGCCGAGGTCGGCATGGGCGGCGGCCCCAGCGGCGACCTGTACCTGTCAATCCGCGAGAAGAAGCACCCGGTCTTCGACCGGCGCAGCGACGACCTGCACACCTGGATCACGATCCCGATGACCACCGCGGCGCTCGGCACCGAGTTCGAGCTGGAGACCCTGGACGGCAAGAAGACCGTCACGATTAACGCCGGCACCCAGCCCAACGACGACATCGTCCTGGAGGGCCTGGGCGTGGGGCACCTGCAGCGCTCGGGACGCGGCTCCATGCACGTGCACGTCGACGTGGAGATCCCCAAGAAGCTGGACGAGACGTCGCGCGAGTTGCTCGAGCAGCTGGCAAAGGCGCGCGGCGAGGTCCGCGTGGAGCCCCACCGTCAGCAGCCGACGTTCTTCGACAAGCTGCGCGACACCTTCATGGGCTGACACGCAATGACCCGGCCCGTTTTTCTCGGTGAAGACCTGTGCCCCGATCCCGCCTCGGTGGGAGTGGGGGACCGCGCGACCCTGGCTGGTGCGGAGGGACGTCACGCCGCCTCCGTGCGCCGCATCGGCGCGGGCGAGTGGGTGGACGTCGTCGACGGGGCGGGCCTGCGCCTGACCTGCGAGGTTGCCGGTGCCGACAAGTCATCGCTGTCCCTCGTCGTGCGTGAGGTACTCCAGGAGGAGCGCCCCGTGCCCGAGATCGTCCTCGTCCAGGCCTTGGCCAAGGGCGGGCGCGACGAGGCCGCCGTCGAGATCTGCACGGAGATCGGCATCGATCGGGTGATCCCGTGGGCCTCCCAGCGCGCGATCGTGCAGTGGAAGGGACCCAAGGCCGACAAGGGCCGTGCCAAGTGGGAGGGTGTCGCACGCGCCGCCGCCAAGCAGTCCCGCCGCGCTTTCGTCCCCACCGTTGAGGGCGTGATGGACAGCCGCGAGCTGACCTCATGGGTCGCGTCCCTGACGGACGAGGCCGGGGTTGCCTTCGTCTGTCACGAGGAGGCCAGCGAATCGCTGGGGGCGGCGTTGGCGAGCCTCCAGGAAGCAGGCGCGGACGCCTCCCTGCCCCCGCGCGTCGCACTGATCGTCGGGCCCGAGGGCGGTATCGGCCCGGAGGAGACGGGCGCACTGGTGGACGCCGGCGCCAGAATGATCGGGCTGGGAGACAACGTCCTGCGTTCCTCCACGGCCGGCGCGGTCGCTCTGACGCTGATCCGCGCCGCCGCGGGAGCCTACTAAGCAGTGACGGTGCCCGCGATCCGCGCGCTCAGTGTGTGGGTCGCGCCAGGTTCCAGCGCCACCACGTCCGTGCCCGAATTGAAGGCGTCGGGCGGGCACGTCATTGGCTCGACGGCCACGCCCACACGGTCAATGTCGTCGGCCGAGTAGACCTGAAGCCACCTCACGTCCGAGGATAGGGACACTCCCACGCCGCTAGCGGGGGAGCGCAGCGTCACGGTCCACGTACCGACGGGGAGCTCCGTGAAACAGTGATCGACACTGGTCGAGCCGATCAGGCGGGGAGAACGAAAATCCAGCCCGAGGTCGCCCGCGGGGTGGGCGGTGGTCGGGATCATGTGCTCGTCGGCTTCATGCGCGAGGCCAGCGGGACTCGTCAGTTCCATCTCATCGGCGCGCGCTCCGCCCGCCGTGAGGTAGGGGTGGAAACCCATCCCGAAGGGGGCGGTACCTGAGCCGATGTTCGTGGCCGACAACTCCACGTCCAGCCCGGTGCCGGCGTCCAGGCTGTAGCGTGCGGTGGCCACAAGCGTCCACGGATAGGAATAGCGCGCTGGGATAAGAGTGCGCAGAAGGACCCAGGAGGCGTCGGCCTCGACAATGTCCCACTCCTGGAAGGCCACGAAACCGTGCAGGGCCGTGCCAAATGCGGGTTCGTCAACCGGCAGGTGATAGGACGTGCCACCCCACGAATAGGTGCCGCCGACGACTCGATTCGGCCAGGGGATCAGGACCTTCCCGAGGTATCCCGGGGGTAACTCGTCCACGCGGTGCGGGACGACCAGGTCGTGTCCTCGATGCGTGAGGCCAGCCAGACCCGCGCCGACCGTGACGATGCGTGCCTCGTAGTCCCCGGCCGAGACAGTCACCTCGCGCCCTGATGCACCAAGCGTGACCATGAATGCTCCTTCGCGTTCACTGAATATGAAACACGCTCATTTTAAACGGAGTCGAGTAGTTTGCGTCATGGCTTGAGCGTATCCTTATAGAGAATGACTCTCGATAGAAAGGAAGTCTAGGCAGATGGCCCACGAGATCACCGATGAGCTGATTGATCGCCTCCACGAATACTCCGACACCGCCCGCACGGTTGCGCGCAACGCGGTTGCCCACGCCGGCGTCGAGCCGGTCGCCTTCGACCGCGCGAAGGTCGTCGCCACTCCCACCGTCGTCTCCCACAAGATCGACGACTGGAAGGTCACTTCCCAGAAGAAGTCCGGCCGCTGCTGGCTCTTCTCCTCCCTGAACCTGCTGCGCTCGACAACGCGCACGCACCTGGGCGTCAAGGACTTCGAGTTCTCCCAGAACTACGTGCTCTTCTGGGACAAATTCGAGCGCGCCAACTTCTTCCTCACCGACGTCATCGCAACGGCCGCCAGCGAAGAGCTGGATGGACGACTCCTCCAGTTCCTCCTCGGCGACCTCCTGTCCGATGGCGGCCAGTGGGACATGGCCGTCTCCCTCTACCTCAAGCACGGCCTGGTCCCCAAGACCGCGATGCCCGAAACCGAGTCCTCCGGCCACACCGCCCCCATGAACGCTCGCCTGAAGGTCGTCCTGCGCCGCACGGCCCTGGAGCTGCGCGCGCTGGTCGCCGACGGTGCCTCCGAGGAACAGATCAACGAGGTCAAGGAAGCGGCCCTGGCTGACGTGTGGCGCATCCTCGTCATTTGCCTGGGCGAGCCCCCGGCGTCCTTCGAGTGGGAGTGGCGCGACGATAAGGGAGAGTTCCACCGCGACGGCGTCCTCACCCCGCGCGAGTTCTACGACCGCTACGTGGACGTGGATCTGACGCAGTACGTGTGCCTCGTGGACGACCCGCGCGCAGAGCACCCCAAGGGCCACACGCTGACCGTGGATCACATGGGCAACGTCGTGGGCGGGCGCCCGATCCTCTACGTCAACGCCCCCGTCGAGCAGATCCGCTCCATCACCACCTCGATCCTGGCCTCGGGCCGCGCCGTCTGGTTCGGCGCTGACTGCAGCCAGCAGTCCGACCGCGCCTCCGGCCTGTTCGTCGATGGCCTCTATGACTTCGACTCCCTGTTCGGCGTGGACTTCTCCACCTCGAAGGAGCAGCGCGTCAACACTTGCGAGTCCGCAATGAACCACGCGATGCTTTTCACGGGCGTGGACATCGACGAGGCCGGTGCGGGCCGCCGCTTCCGCGTGGAGAACTCCTGGGGCGAGGACCGCGGCGACAAGGGCTTCTTCACGATGGACGCCGACTGGTTCGACGCCAACGTGTTTGAGGTGGCCGTCCACGTGGACGACCTGCCCGCCGATCTGCGCGCCGCCGTCACTGAGGAGCCCCTCCACCTGCCCGCGTGGGATCCGATGGGGGCGCTCGCCTGAGTGTTCATGGCCTGGGACGAGGCCGGGGCGTGGATGCGTGATCGCGTGACCTACCCCGGCCTCGTCCGTTGGTTTCTCAGGAAAAAGGCCCGATCAGGGGAGTGCCCGCGACGTGGACGCGCGCTGTCACATTTGGCCATCCCGTGAACGTTGCGCGCGCAGACGGCCCGCACCTGCCAAGATAGGCCCTATGACGAACCACACGAAGCCGACGTTGTTGATCTCCAACGTCCTTCCGGCGCGCCCGGGGGACGAGGCATACAACAACATCTGCATGCGCCTGTGGGATCGTCTTCTCCAGGCCGCGCTGCCCACCTGGAACGTTATCCGCGAATACGCGCAGGAAGACGGGGCCGAGGGGGCTGCGCTGCGCGCCCAGGGGGCCGACGCCATCGTCATCATGGGCGGCGAGGACGTTCACCCCGCCCACTACGGAGCCTCCCAGGGATACAACCACGAGGGACGCCACTGGTACCGCGCCGATCTGGGCCAGCTTGCCCTCGTCGACTACGCTGCCCGCACCGGTACGCCGCTTCTGGGCATCTGCCGCGGCATGCAGATCATCAACACTGCGTTTGGCGGTACCCTCGAGCAGGACATCGCAGACGGCACACACACCAATCGCGCGATCCTCTCCGATCACCGATTCGTACGCCACAGCGTGCGCGTCGAGGCCGGTTCCCATCTCGAGCGAGCCCTGGCCCCCGTCCTCGTCGACTCCGAGATCACCATTTCCTCGGCCCACCACCAGCGCGTGGATCGTCTCGGCGACACCCTGCGCGTGAGCGCCTACGCGCCCGACGGCACCGTCGAGGCCATCGAATCGCCCGACGCCCCCATCGTCGGCGTCCAGTGGCACCCCGAGGACCCCGCCGATGACATCGCCCAGCTGCAATCCCTGCTGGCTCACCTGGACGCGCGCCGCGCGCCGCGACTCGAGAGGGCATCGACTACCCTGGTCGCATGACCCTCGCACCGGGAACCACCTTCGACGATCCTCGTTTTCGCGACGACGAGCGCACACCCTCCCAGCGCATGGCGGACGGCGACTTCTACGTGGCCGATGATGTGCTTGCCGCCCACACCAAGCGTGCCGTGCGGCTCCTGTCCCTGTACGAGCAGGCGCACCCGACCGACCCCGACATCGCGCGTTACCTGCTCGCCCAGGTCATCGGATCGGTGGGCGAGGGCGTCGATATTCGCCCGCCCCTGCGCGTCGACTACGGTCACAACATCACTATCGGCGACGGCTCCTGGGTCAACTTTGGGCTCACCGCCCTCGACGTCGCCCCCATCGTCATCGGCCAGGACGTCCTCATCGGTCCCAACTGCTCGCTCTATACCGCAATCCACCCGACCGAGCCCGGGCCTCGTCGAGCCAAGTGGGAATCATCCGCGCCCATCACCCTCGAAGATAACGTGTGGCTGGGCGGCTCCGTCGTCGTCTGCCCGGGCGTCACCATCGGTGAAAACTCGATCATTGGAGCCGGTGCCGTCGTCACCCGCTCCGTGCCCGCCAACTCCATCGCCGTGGGCAACCCCGCCCGCGTCATCCGGGCGCTGGACCCAACGCTCCCACGCCCGATTCAAGCCGCTGGCGTCGGAGTCATCCGATAGGAGAGCGTGTCTCGGCGCGTCGAGACACGCCATAGGGAGCACACATGACGATACTGCCGATCTGCATCACGGGCGAGCCGGTACTGCACCGCTTGGCCGACCCCGTCGAATCCTTCGATTCGGCCCTGGCCGACCTGGTCGCCGACATGACCGAGACGATGCACGCGGCGCCCGGCGTCGGACTCGCCGCCCCGCAGGTCGGTGTCGGCCTGCAAGTCTTCGTCTGGTCGTATCGCGGCGGAGGAACCTTCGACCGGCGTTACGCGCACGAGCTCCAGCTCGATCGCGGGCCCGAACGAGGCTTTAACGACGCGCTGAGCGGCGTCGTCATCAACCCGACGCTCGACCTCGTGTGGGACGACGCAGGAGCTGGCGCGATCCTGGAGGCGCAGCCGGATATGGTCTGCGAATCCGAAGGCTGCCTGTCCGTCCCCGGCGTCCAATACCCGCTGCGCCGCGCGCTCGGGGCGGTCCTGCGCGGCTACGACGTCGCCGGATCTGCCATCACCGTCGCGGCGCGCGGATGGCTTGCGCGGATCTTCCAGCACGAATACGACCACCTGCGCGGGACGCTGTACGTCGACCGCCTTGACGCCCCCTATGATGAGGCGGCGCGCGCTCACGTCGCCGAGCGCGGCTGGGGCGCCCCCGGATACACGTGGACCCCGGGGGAGTGAGCCTCGCTCACCCCTCCCGGGGCCACATTCCACGCTCTGTCAGTGGACCTCGAAGCCCAGCGAGCGGAAGTAGTTGCGCACGTCCTCGGTAGCTTCGGGCGTCGGTGCCTTCGCGTCCTCGAGATGGTACTCCAGTCCCAGGGAGTGCCACTTGTCCTTGCCCAGCTGGTGGAAGGGCAGGACCTCGATACGGTCGATGACGTCCTTCCAGCGGGTGACGATCTCACCGACCTTGCGGATGTTCTCGGGGTCGTCCGTCAGGCCCGGAACCAGGACAAAACGAATCCAGATGCGTGTGTCCCCGCCTCGAGCCGCGATGCGGTCGCCGAACGCAATTGTGGGTGCCAGCTCACGGCCGGTCGCCTTCTTGTAGGTCTCGGGATCGCCGCTCTTGACATCGAGGAGCACCAGGTCGATCGCGTCGAGCATCTCGTCGTCGCAGTTCGCACCCAGGTAGCCGGAGGTATCGATGCAGGTGTGCACGCCCATCTCCTTGGCACCCAGCAGGATGCGCTTGGCGAAGTGGGGCTGCATGAGTACCTCGCCGCCGGACAGCGTGATGCCGCCCTTCGTCGTGCGGAAAATCCGGCGGTAGCGGGCGATGCGGGAGAGCAGCTCCGTGTCGGACACCGGAGCGCCGTCCTTCATGAGGAACGTGTCGGGGTTGTGGCAGTACAGGCAGCGCAGCGGGCAGCCGTTGAGGAAGACCGTCATGCGCGTGCCGGGGCCGTCGACGGCGGTCACCAGCTCCCAGGAGTGAATGGAACCGAGCGTGCCCTCTCGCATGCGTCGCAAGCGTTCGGAACGCTCCAGGTCCGTGATCTCCTCAAGGCCCTCGACGCCCGCGCCGACGGTACGGGATTGGGGAGCCTGGAAGTCCTGCTCGCGGAACGTGGGAATGGCGAGGGGCTGCGTCATGATTCCTTCTTCGAAGTAGTACGGGCGCGGCGATGGCGCGAACGAGGTCGGGGCCTCAGTGATTGCGGGCGGAACCGGCGGGCATAGTAGTGGGGCGCCGGGCGTGCGCCCAACGCCCCACTACCGTCGACCGATCAGGCCGAGTGGTGGAAGGTGCGGGACAGGACGTCCAGCTGCTGCTCACGGGTGAGCTTGACGAAGTTGACGGCGTAGCCGGAAACGCGAACGGTCAGGTTCGGGTACTTCTCGGGGTGCTCCATGGCGTCCTTCAGCGTGGACTCCTCGAGCACGTTGATGTTCGCGTGGTACAGGCCATCCTTGTCGCCGCGCTCCTCGCGGGCGGCCTTCATGTCAGCGAGACGCTCTTCGTAGGTCTTGGTTGCCATAACATTTCTCCTTACTTGTGAGACGCCGGCGGTGCCGGCTGGGCGAACCGGGTTGCGGTGCGCCCACGATGGTGGGTGGCGGGGATCAACGCAGGTTGCACATCGACCCCCGCCAATGGTGGATCAGTAGCCCTTGGTGCCGTCGTAGGCGCAGGAATCGTCGGGGACGAAGCCGGCGTCGAGGATACCGACCAGGTTCTGGATCTGCTCTTCCTTGGAGCGGCCCAGGCCCTGCGGGGTGATCGTGTTCGTCAGCGAGATGCCGTCGAGCGCGTCGTTGTAGTCCAGCTTGCCGACCGACAGCATGGAGGCGACCATGCCGTGCGTGTCGATGCCGTTCTCCGGGTTCGCGCCGGGGGCGAAGGGGGTGCCCTTCTCGTGGCCCGACGGGAAGGAACCGGTGGCCTTGCCGTAGACGACGTTCGAGGTGATCGTCAGGACCGACTGGGTCGGGATCGCGTCGCGGTACATGGGGATCGCGCGGATCTTGTCCATGACGGTGTGAACGACGGTCGCGGCGATGTCGTCGGCGCGGTCATCGTCGTTGCCGTAGGTCGGGAAGTCGCCCTCGGTGCGGTAGTCGACGACCAGGCCGGTCTCGTCGCGGATCGGGTAGACCTTCGCGTACTTGATGGCGGCCAGCGAGTCGGCAACGATGGACAGACCGGCGATGCCGCAGCCCATGGTGCGGATGATCTCGGCGTCGTGCAGAGCCATCTCAATGGCCTCGTAAGCGTAGCGATCGTGGCAGTAGTGGATGATGTTGAGGGCCTCAACGTAGGTGCCAACCACCCAGTCGAGCATCTCCTCGTAGCGCTTCCACACGTCGTCGAAGTCGAGGGGGCCGTCGCCCTGGACGGGTTCGTAGCCTTCCATGACCTGCTTGCCGCTCATTTCGTCGCGGCCGCCGTTGATGGCGTAGAGCAGGGCCTTGGCGGCGTTCACGCGGGCGCCGAAGAACTGCATCTGCTTGCCGACGCGCATGGGGGACACGCAGCACGCGATGGCGGCGTCGTCGCCCCAGTGGGCGCGGATCTGCGGATCGGACTCGTACTGAATCGACGAGGTGTCGATCGAGATGCGGGCGCAGAACTCCTTGTAGCCGCGGGGCAGGTTCTCGTCCCAGAAGATGGTGATGTTCGGCTCGGGGGCCGGGCCGAGGTTCACCAGGGTCTGGAGCAGACGGAACGAGGTCTTGGTGACCAGCGTGCGGCCGTCGTCGCCGAAGCCGGCGTCGGACCAGGTGGCCCAGTAGGGGTCGCCCGAGAAGATCTGGTCGTAGGCGATGGTGCGCAGGAAGCGGGTGATGCGCAGCTTGATGACGAGGGCGTCGATGATCTCCTGCGCGCCGGACTCATCCAGCGTACCGTTCTTCAGATCACGCTCGAAGTAGCAGTCGAAGAAGCCGGAGAGACGACCGATCGACATAGCGGCACCGTCCTGGGACTTCACGGAAGCCAGGTAGCCGAAGTAGGTCCACTGCACGGCCTCGTGCGCGTTGGTGGCCGGGCCGGAGATGTCGTAGCCGTAGGAGGCGGCCAGGTTCTTCAGCTTCTTCAGGGCCTTGATCTGCTCGGAGTGCTCCTCGCGGTAGCGCGCCCAGTGCTCGGAGAAGGGCTGGTCGGCGTAGCGATCCTTGTCCTTCTGCTTCTCGGCGATGAGGTGATCAACACCGTAGAGGGCCACGCGGCGGTAGTCACCGATGATGCGGCCACGGCCGTAGGCATCCGGCAGGCCGGTGATGATGTGGGAGGAACGAGCGGCGCGAATACGCGGCGTGTAGATGTCGAAGACCGCGTCGTTGTGGGTCTTGCGGTACTGGGTGAAGATCTTCTTCACCTCGGGGTTGTATTCCTTGCCAGCCTCGTGGATGGCCGTCTCGACCATGCGCCAGCCGCCGTTGGGCATCATTGCACGCTTGAGCGGGGCATCGGTCTGCAGGCCGACGATCACGTCGTCGTCCTCGCAGATGTAACCGGGCTTGAAGGCGTCGATGTCGGCCGGGGTGTCAGTGTCAACGTCGAGGATGCGCACCTTGCGCTCTTCGGAGAGGTACTTTTCCTCGAGGGTGTTCCAGACCCGCATGGTCTTTTCAGTGGGGCCAGCCAGGAACGAGGCGTCGCCCTCATACGGGGTGTAGTTCAGCTGGATGAAGTCGCGGACGTCGATCTCATCGCACCAGTTACCCTTGACAAAACCTTCCCAGGCTTTCTGGTCTGCTGTCGTCATTCTTCCTCTTCTCGGATTATTTCCGTGATCCCTGTGGGGGACGGTCGTTGGGAGCCAAGCTCCGTTCGTGCACCGGATTCCGGCGCTTGGGTCCATTGTCCTACGACCGGCGGGGGCCGGACAACCCGTTTCGCCGATCGATCTATGTTCTGTGTCTCAGGGCCAGGGTCCAAAGTCTCGATTGCTTCAATTATAGGACGAAGGTCCCCATAAGGGAAGGGTGGGCTTTGACCACTTACACTGGTATCAGTGCCCCCGTACGAAGGAGAAATATCCCATGTCTGCACCCCGTCCGGTCCTCGGAGTTGGCGTTCTTGGAGCTGGAACCGTCGGTAGCCAGGTCATTCGTATCCTGCAGTCGAGTCGCGAGGATTTCGCCGCACGCTCCGGCGCGGAAATGGAGGTCCGTCGAGTTCTCGTCCGCAATGTGGATGCTCCGCGTGACTCGCCGATCGATCGGGAGCTGCTCACGACCGACCCCGCCGAGGCCATTGACGGGATGGACCTGGTTGTCGAGTTGATCGGCGGCATCGAGCCGGCGCGCACGTTCGTGTTGCGCGCCCTCACCCAGGGCATCTCGGTCGTGACGGGCAACAAGGCCCTGCTCGCCGCGCACGGCCCCGAGCTGTACGAGGCCGCCGCCTCCCACGACGCTGATCTGTACTATGAGGCGGCCGTCGCCGGTGCCGTTCCGGTCGTCTACGGCCTGCGCGAATCGCTGGCGGGGGACCGCGTCACCACTGTCATGGGTATTGTCAACGGCACGACGAACTTCATTCTCGACGCGATGAGCTCCAAGGGCCTGAGCTACGAGGACGCCCTCAAGCAGGCGCAGGACCTCGGTTTCGCCGAGGCCGACCCGACCGCCGACGTCGAAGGCCTCGACGCCGCCGCGAAGTGTTCCATTCTGGCCTCGCTCGCGTTCCACACCCGCGTGGGAATCGATGACGTGGCCGTCGAGGGCATCTCGAACATCACCAAGGAAGACATGGAAGAGGCCGCTCGCGTCGGCCACACCATCAAGCTCCTGGCCATTGCCGAGCGCCGCATCGGAGAGGACGGCCGCGAGGGCGTCGCGATGCGCGTCCACCCCGCCCAGGTGCCCTCGGATCACCCCCTCGCTTCCGTCGACGGCGCCTTCAACGCCATCCTCGTCGAGGGTGAGAACGCCGGACGCCTCATGTTCTACGGTCAGGGTGCGGGCGGAGCCCCCACGGCCTCGGCCGTCCTGTCCGACCTCGTTGCGGCCGCGCACCACCGTGCCTTCGGTGGTCATGCCCCGCGCGAGTCCGTCTACGCCCACCTGCCGATCCTCGACCCGGGCTCGACGCTGACGCGCTACCAGATCCGCCTCCAGGTGGAGGACCGCCTGGGCGTCCTGTCCGACGTCGCCGGCATCTTCGCTCGCCATGGCGTCTCGATTCAGTCGGTGCACCAGCGCAACGACGAGGTTCCGGGCGCCTGCGTCATCGTCGTAACCAGCCACCAGGCCCGCGAGGCCGACCTGCGTGCCGTTGCACGCGCGCTGGCCGTGTCCGACGCGGTGCGTGAGGTGACCTCCACGATCCGCGTTGAGGGTGAGTGACGTGCGCGTGCATGACGACTTCGTGGCGGTGAAGGTTCCCGCAACAAGCGCGAACCTCGGCCCCGGCTTTGACTGCATGGGTCTGGCACTGGACCTGTGGGATGAGGTCTCGATTCACGCGACGACGGGGCCGACCTCGGTCGTCGTCGAGGGCGAGGGCGCGGGCAACGTGGAGCTCGGCGAGGATAACCTCGTCGTGCGTGCCCTGCGCCTGGCCCTGGATCGCGCCGGCGCCCCCCAGGTGGGTGTGCGCATGCGCTGCTTGAACCGCATTCCCCATTCACGAGGCCTGGGTTCGTCTGCGAGCGCGATCGTCGCGGGCGTGACGCTCGCCCGCGCGCTCATCGGCGACCCCGACGTCCTGGGTCGCCAAGAGATTCTGGAGATCGGCTCCGAGATGGAGGGCCACCCCGACAACGTTGCGCCCGCCGTCTTCGGTGGTGCCACGGTCGCCTGGATGAACGAGGAAACAAGCGAGGTGGGCGCGTTGCGCCTGAGTCCTCCGGAGGCCATCGCCCCGGTGGTCTTCGTGCCCGACTTTGAGCTGCGCACGGCCACCGCCCGTGCAGCCCTACCCGACACGGTGGCGCACGTGGATGCCCGCTTCAACGTCGCCCGAGCGTGCGCGCTCACCGCGATCCTCTCGGGCCACGCCAGCGGGGGAGCGGACCTGCATACCCAGCTCATGGAGGCCACCTGTGACCGGCTTCACCAGGAGCCCAGGCGAGCCGCCATGAAGCCCTCCCTGGCCCTCGTGGACTGGCTGCGCGGCGCCGGATACGCTGCCGTGGTCTCGGGAGCTGGCCCCACCGTCATGTCCCTCGAGCCCGTGGGCGCCGATATTCGCCGCGACGCCGCCGCCTCGGGCTGGCGGGTCCTGCCCCTGGGGGTAGCCGCCTCGGGCGTGACGATCACCCGCGGATCCCTGTCCAAGGTGGAGTTCTAACTAGCCTCTCATCTGTGAGTTTCTGCGCAAGCACCGCCAGTCATGCTGTTTAATCGACAGCTGGCTGGCGGTCTTGCTATATTTTTTCCAGGTCCGAGTCGACTGTTCGAATCCGGCCATTGCGGTGCGCCCGTTATGCGCATCTCCCTCTTCAAGCTTTGTCGTGTGCTTGAGCAATTCACCTCGCCCGCCAAGGGCGCATTCCAGTAAGGATCACTTCGTGAGCAACGAAACCCCCGCCGAGATGACGACCGCGTCGCTGTCGGCGATGAAGCTGCCCGAGCTCAAGGCTCTGGCCGCATCCCGCGGTCTCAAGGGCATTTCTCAGCTTCGCAAGCCCCAGCTGATCGAGCTGCTGAGCAAGGATGCCAGCGCTGCGACCACGCAGGAAGCCGCTCCCCGCGAGGAAGCCCCTGCCTCGTCCACGGAAACCCCTGCCGCGCCCGAGGCCGCGCCTACTGCCGAAGCCCCGGTTGCTGACGCCCCCGCCGCTGAGGCGCCGCGCCGTTCGCGCCGCCGCCGCGCGGTCAGCCAGGGCGCCGTCGAGCCCGCGCACGTGACGCTCGACCTGCCCCTGCCCGCCGCCGAGCGCACCGAGCCTGCCCCCGAACCCGAGGTCGGTGTCGTCGAGACCGTCCTGAACATCGAACTGCCCGACGGCGACGACACCGAGGGACGTCGCGGCCGACGCGAACGCGGACGCCGCTCGCGTCGCGAACGCGAGAACCGCGGAGAAAACCGCGACAACCGCGATGGTCGCGAGAACCGCGCCGAGGCCCGCGAGGGACGCCCCGCGCGCGGCGCCGAGGACAACCTGGCTCCGATCGCCGGCATCCTCGATATTCAGGAGAACCACGCCTTCGTGCGCACTTCGGGCTACCTGCCCGGCCCCAACGACGTCTACGTGACGCTCGGCAACGTGCGCCGCTGGGGCCTGCGCGCCGGTGACGCCGTCGCCGGTGCCGTGCGCCTGCCCCGCGAAGGCGAGCGTCAGCGCCAGAAGTACAACGCCCTGGTGCGCGTCGACTCCGTGAACGGTATGACGATCGAGCAGGCGCAGGCGCGCCGCGAGTTCGGCAAGCTGACCCCCGTCTACCCCTCCGAGCAGCTGCGCATGGAGACCTCCCCGAAGGCCTACACGCCGCGCGTCATCGACCTGGTCGCCCCCGTGGGCAAGGGCCAGCGTGGCCTCATCGTCTCGCCTCCCAAGGCCGGTAAGACCATGGTCATCCAGCAGATGGCCAAGGCCATCGAGCTGAACAACCCCGAGGTGCACCTCATGGTCGTCCTGGTGGACGAGCGCCCCGAAGAGGTCACCGACATGCGTTCGATCGTTAAGGGCGAGGTCATCGCCTCCACCTTCGACCGTCCCGCATCAGACCACACGACGGTCGCCGAGCTCGCGATCGAGCGCGCCAAGCGCCTCGTCGAGCTGGGCCAGGACGTCGTCGTCCTCCTCGACTCGCTGACCCGCCTGTCGCGCGCCTACAACCTGGCCGCACCCGCCTCGGGCCGCATCCTGTCGGGCGGCGTCGACGCCTCTGCGCTGTACCCGCCCAAGAAGTTCTTCGGCGCGGCCCGCAACATCTCCGAGGGTGGCTCCCTGACGATCATCGCCTCCGCCCTGGTGGAGACGGGCTCGAAGATGGACGAGGTCATCTTCGAAGAGTTCAAGGGGACCGGCAACATGGAACTGCGCCTCTCGCGCCAGCTCGCCGAGCGCCGCATCTTCCCCGCGATCGACCTCAACGCGTCGGGCACCCGCCGCGAGGAGCTGCTGTTTGGCCCCGAAGAGCTGCGCATCATGTGGAAGCTGCGCCGCGTCCTGGGTACCCTCGACCAGCAGCAGGGCCTCGAGCTGGTCCTCGATAAGCTCAAGGAAACCCAGTCGAACGCTGAGTTCCTCATGCTCATCCAGAAGACGACGCCCTCCGAGTGATCGGAGCGCGCGGGCGGGGCGAGTGGCGAGAGCCACTCGCCCCGCTTTCTCGTCAGGGGCGTGTGGATACCGGGCAATTGATTCTGGCGTGTGTCAGAGTTGGGGCATGGCGGATGCGACAACTAACGAGAGCGACAGGTGGGCCACGGGGGAGACCTCGCGCGGGTTCTGGAGCGCCGTGCGTGGCTGTGCGCGCCTCGTCCTGGGGCTCTTTCTCGTGCTCGCGCCTCCCGTTCATCTGGGAGTGGCCGCCTATCACCGGGCCCAACATGAGCCGATGGGTGCGATGGGCTGGCCGCACTGGACCGCCTGGGTTATGGTGGCCTGCGGAATCGGCGTGCTGTGGAACGGCTGGGGCCTGCGGCGCTCGAGGCGACAGAAAATGGCGTTGGTCGCCGAGAAATGGGACGCCCTGGAGAGCCGGCGTGGCGACGTCGAGCGTGTGTTCAACTCGCTCGTGCGCGCCGGTCACTACGAGAGGGAACTGTCGGCGCGCTACGAGTGCGCCCGAGGCGAACGCGCCCGCCTCGCTGCGCGGATTGCTGAGCACAGGTCACCGGGTTTCTTCGCGTCGCTCAGCAAGACGGCAGAGGGCGGGGAGGATGAGATCCTTGCGCAGATAGATCGTCTGGCGGACGCCGATACCGCAATGATGGCTGCGCGTGACTTCTTTGGCGTCGCGCCCGGGTGGCGCGACGTGTGGGATAACGAGATCGGCCCGATCATCGAAGACTTGGATGTACTCGACGACGTCGCGGACACCCTGGAAAGTGTCAATACGGAGCCGGGTATTCTCGCGGAGATTGAGGCTTTCAGGGAGCGCGTGGGAGACGACAAGGACACGGTGAGAGACCTCGGCAACCGCCTCGATGCTGGGCAGATCAGTCCCGCGCGGGCACTGGAGGAACTCGACCGCATCGCGAATGAGGCGCGCACGCGCGTTGCCGAGCTCATCGAGGCGACGCTCGTGGCCGATGCCTCGCCCCAGGGACGCGAACGTTACGCAAGGTGGAAGGGCGCGGGGATCAGCCTGACCGCGGCGAACGCGGAGTACGACGCAGCATACTGGAGCGAGGCGGCGGACACTGACATCGAGTACAACCCGCAAGCCACGATCCGACTGATCGCAAACTCGGCAGGGGTCCACCTGCACGGGCAACCAGCGCCGACGACTGGAATCCTGACGACCGCCCGCTGGCGCGTCTATCTGCTGCCGATGTATCTCGATCGATACCTGAGAGATGATGTGGACGCTGCAGTCGATGGCTCTTCGTCGACCTGAGTAGCGTAGGGGTCGGGTGCGTCGCCCGTCAGTGTTCTTGTCACTATACGTGGACAATACCGAGCAACCGCTCGTCATTCGTGCCAGAGTGAAGCCATGACATCTATGACACTCAACGGGGCTGATAAGGAAAGAGAGCATCCGCCCGCATCGCTGCGCGTCCTACGCTTCGTGGTGGGTCTCCTCCTGTTCCTCGTGGCGCCCGCGTGGTGTGGCATTGCCTACTGGGCGAATACCCACGCGGTGCAGAAGCACAGTGACTCGGTCACGCCCGTCGTGGAGATCTACGACGAAACGGGGACCATTCGTGACATCGGCGGTCGTCCCCTGAGCGCCGTCCTCGAGGATGTTCGATTCTCGCGCGCAGTTCACCTCGTGGTCCTGTCGTCCAATAGCCTCAGCGGCGGCGGCATGGATCAGGCGGTGGTCACCTACGCGCGCGCCAATCATCCGGAGTGGCTGAGCGCGGGCGGCTCAACGTGGGCGGACGGCTATGTGATCCTGGTTGTGTCGCCCGCCGATCACATGGTAGGTACCTACGTCGGCGAGGATGTCGCTCTTACCCGGTCTGCACAGAAGGACGTCCAGGATTCGGCGAAGGATGACTTCCGCAATGGGCGCTGGAGCGAGGGCATCGTCGCCGCGGTGAACAAGGCTGCGGCGCTGATCCCGGGCGAGAACACTCAGCGTCAGGGGAATATCGTTCCGTGGCCTCCCCTTTACGCGTGGACTGCGACGGTCGCCGGAATCGTCGTCTGGTTGATCGGTGGGAAAGCCCGCCGTCGGCCAGGTGAGGTCGCGAGGCCGCTCGCCGAACAGTGGAATGACATGGAGAAGCGTCACATCGGGGTCGAGAGTTCCTTTGCCGCACTCCTCGCCGAAGGGAACTACGAGCGTGGCCTGAGCGCACGCTATCAAGCTGCGCGGGCGGAGCGCGAGAAGGTGCGTGCCCACATTACCTCGCCTCGCGGGAAACAAGCACGGATGCGCTCGCTCACCCAGTCTTTGCAGGACCTGTCGGATGCGGACGCGGCGATGGAGGCGGCGTGCGAGTTCTTCTCGCTCTCCCCGAACTGGCACATTGTGTGGGATAACGAGGTGGGGCCGGTCTTCGAGGACCTGGACATCGTGGATCTTGTCGCGCGCACGGCTGCTGACCGAACGGACTATCAGCACGTCATTACCTTGTATGCCACGCTCGTCGCCTGGACAAACGAGCAGCGAGTGGCCGTGAAGAACCTGCACGCCAGCCTCGAGCGTACAGAGGTGACTCCCGCCGAGGCCTTGGAGTGCCTTGACTCGATTGCGGACGAGGCCAGGCTCCGTCTGACGGTGTTTGTCGAAAACGCGCTGGCAGCCGACACCTCGTGGATGGGGCGCAGGCGCTACTCGCGTTGGCAGGCGGGCAAGGGGGAAAAGCTCAAGGACTACGATCTACGCTACCTCGGCACGTACACTGTCGATGGTTGGGCGCACTCCTACAATCCCGCCGTCACGATTCGCCTGACAGCACACTGCGCGGGGATCGACCTGAGCGGAAGCGGGGCCATCCCATCGGGGCGTTTCACGGCCTTCAATGCACCGGTCTACGTGCCGCCCGCGTACTTCAACAGGTACATCGTCTACGACGGAACCTCAAGATATGCCTTCTCACGCGAGACCTACCTGACGTCGCCCGCGAACCTAGGTCCCGCAAGTGATTATCGCCACCGCTCCGGTGTTTCTTCCTCCCATTCACGCGGCAGTTCGAGTTCGGGGGGCTTCCGTGGGTCGGGCTCGTCTTCGTCATTCTGATCGGGGGGAAGGTCGGCTCATAGCCGATCTCACGCTCGTGCGGCCACTTCCATCGTTGAAGAGGCTGGGAGCGTGTGCCATAATGTCGTGTCGGCTTACCGGTTCACCGGCATGCCCCAGGCGCGTACGCGTGCTGGAGGGCGAGGCCCCGTCAGACGCGGGGGACGCTGCATGTCCGGACCCGGGGCACCAAACGATCCAGGAGAATTCCATGCGTAAGGGCATTCACCCCGAATACGTGGACACCGTCGTGACCTGCACGTGCGGCAACTCGTTCCACACCCGTTCCACGATCACCTTCGGCGAGATGCGCGTGGACGTGTGCTCGGCCTGCCACCCGTTCTACACGGGCAAGCAGAAGATCCTCGACACCGGCGGCCGCGTCGCCAAGTTCGAGGCTCGCTACGGCAAGCGCGTGCGCCCCTCCAAGTGAGGGTGAGCGGATAGCTCGACGGCGGTGTCGTCGGCCTGACGGCTGGCGACGCCGCCGCTTTTTACAACTGTCACTGAAATGAGGATGTGGTGAATCGTGGCTGCGACCGATGAGCTTGGGGCGCTTGGCCCTCTGCTGGAGGAGTACGCGCAGGTGGAGGCCCAGATGTCGGACCCTCAGACCCTGACGAACCAGCAGCTGATGCGCCGCGTCGGGCGCCGCTACGCCGAGCTCGGCCGCGTCAAGGCTGCCGCCGATCGACTCAGCGCGGCGTCGGGGGACCTGGAGGCAGCCCGCGAGCTGGCCGCCGAGGACCGCTCCTTCGCCGAGGAGATCCCCGCACTTGAAGAAGAAGAGGCCGCGGCGCACGCGGCGCTCGTGAAGATTCTCGCCCCGCGCGACCCCGAGGACGCCATGGACGTCATCCTCGAAATCAAGGCTGGCGAGGGCGGCGAGGAATCCGCCCTGTTCGCCTCCGACCTGGCCCGCATGTACGGGCGCTACGCCGAGGCACACGGCTGGAGCGTCACCGAGATGAGCGCGACGCACACGGAACTCGGCGGCTTCAAGGACATCACGCTCGCGATCCGCGCGAAGGGCACTCCCGCCCCCGACGAGGGCGTCTGGGCGCACCTGAAGTACGAGGGCGGTGTGCACCGCGTGCAGCGCGTGCCCGTCACCGAGTCCCAGGGCCGCATCCACACGAGCGCGGCCGGCGTCTTCGTCATGCCGGAGATCGAGGACGACGAAGAGATCGTCATCGACCCGAACGACCTGCGCATCGACGTCTACCGTTCGAGTGGCCCGGGCGGCCAGTCGGTGAACACGACGGACTCCGCCGTGCGCATCACGCATATTCCGTCTGGCATCGTTGTCTCGATGCAGAACGAGAAATCGCAGCTGCAGAACAAGGAGGCGGCACTGCGCGTGCTGGCTTCGCGCCTGGCGGCCGAAGCCCGAGCGAAGAGGGAGGCCGAGGCCTCGGCCCAGCGCCTCTCTCAGGTGCGCACCGTCGACCGCTCGGAACGCATCCGCACGTATAATTTCCCGGAGAACCGCATCGCGGATCACCGCACGGGCTTCAAAGCCCACAACCTCGACGCGGTCCTGTCGGGCGCGCTCGACGCCGTCATCGCATCCCTACAGGAAGCCGATGAGGCCGAGCGCCTGGCCGCCGCCGCGCAGTCATGATGGGAGGGGCTATGGGAACCTGGTCTGTGACGGAGGCGCGCTCTTGGGCTCGTGAGCGCCTGGCGAACGCTGGCATCGACTCGGTCGATGCGGACGTGCGTGAGCTGCTCGAGTGGGCGTGCGACGTCACATCACAGTTGGACCTGCCAGCTGCCCTTGACCCCGAACAGGCCGATAAGCTGCGCGGCGGGGTGGGGGAGAGGGCATTGCGTATCCCCCTCCAGCACGTCACCGGCCGGATGTATTTTCGGTCTCTCACCCTCCGATCGGTCCCCGGCGTCTTCGTCGTGCGCCCCGAAACGGAGGTTCTTGCCGGGCTCGCCATCGACGAGGCCGCGGCGGCTGTGGCTGCCAGGGGCGAGGCCCGCGTCGTCGACCTGTGCACCGGCTCGGGAGCCATCGCCCTCGCAGTCGCCACCGAGTCCGCCCGCACCGAGGTCTGGGCCGTGGAAAAGGAACCCGATCCTTTCGCGCTTGCCTGCCTCAACCGCGACCGCGTCGGCGCCTGCGGCGTCCACCTCGTGCGCGGCGACGCCACGCACCCCGCGACGCTGGGCTTCCTCGATGGCCTCATCGACGTTGTCGTCACCAATCCTCCCTACGTCCCCGCCGACGAGATGCCCACCCAGCCCGAGGCCAGCGCCGACCCCCATTCCGCCCTCTACGGCGGCAGCGCGGACGGCCTAGATATTCCCTGCCAGATCATCCGCCGGTCCCTGACCCTTCTGCGCCCGGGAGGGACGCTGCTCATGGAACATTCGCCCAGCCAGGACGAGGCCCTGCGCACCTACGCGGCCTCGCTCGGCATGGTGGAGGTGTCAACGAGCACCGATCTGGCTGGACGTATGCGCTTCCTGCGTGCCTGCGCGCCCCGATGACGCCCCGCCTGCAATCCGTGACACAATGAGGCGTGATGAGTACTGAGACGATTCTGAGCGCGATGCCGAGCTTGAGTGCCTCCGATCTGGCGCGCGCCGGCAGCTACGTGCGCGACGGCCGCATCCTCGTCGTTCCCACCGATACCGTCTACGGCATCGGATGCGCCGCCGACAACCCCGAGGCCGTCGCCGCAGTCTTGGCCGCCAAGGGACGCGGGCGCCAGATGCCCCCTCCCGTCCTCGTTGCCTCAGCCGACGCGATCGACTCCCTGTGCGTCGATGTCCCTGACTACGCGCGGCGCCTCGCCCGCGCCTTCTGGCCCGGCGGACTCACCCTCATCCTGCGAGCTCGCCCCGACCTCGGGTGGGACCTCGGTGAGACCGGCGGAACGATCGGCGTGCGCATGCCGAACCAAGGCGCACTCCTGCGACTGCTGCGCGACTTCGGGCCCATGGCCGTGACGTCAGCGAACCTGACAGGGCAACCCCCGGCGACGTCCGTGGAGGCGGCCATCGGGTATTTCGGTGCACGCGTTGCCGCCTACCTTGACGGCGGACCCACCCAGAGATCCACGGCCTCGTCAATCGTCGATTTCGCACACGAGACGCCGCGTGTGCTGCGCCTGGGAACCATAGCCCTGGATGACTTGAGCGCCGCGGCCGGTGTGGCTATCGCACCCGTGCAGGGGAGTGCCTCGTGAAGGTTTACCTCCTGCTGGGCGCCATCGCGATGGCACTGACGATTCTGCTCACCCCGGTCGTTCGATGGACCTGCCTGCGCTTCAATATCTTGCCCCCTCTGCGCGGCCGCGACCTCCAAAAGACGCCGATCCCACGCCTGGGCGGCGTCGCCATGACCATCGCGTTGATCGTGACGATGCTGGTCGCCTCACGCATCCCCTACATGGCACCCCTGTTTACGACGACGGTCCCATGGGCCGTGATGGCCGGCGCCGCCGCCATGTGCATCCTCGGTATCATCGACGACATTATTGAATTGGACTGGATGGCTAAGCTCGGCGGCCAGGTGCTGATCGCCGGCGGTATGGCCTTCGGAGGTGTCCAACTCGCGTCCTTCCCGATCTTCGGCATCACGCTCGGCTCCTCGCGCCTGTGGCTCTTCGTCTCCGTCTTCTTCATCGTCGGCATCATGAACGCCGTCAACTTTATCGACGGTCTCGACGGCTTAGCATCGGGCATGATCGCGATCGGCGCGGGATCTTTCTTCGTCTACTCCTACATCGTCACCAGACTGATGGGAGCAGCTTCCTACGCGACGACTGCAAGCCTCATCGTGATCGCGTTGCTCGGCGTGTGCGCGGGCTTCCTCTGGTTTAACTTCCACCCATCCTCGATCATGATGGGCGGGGGAGCGGAGACCATGGGACTCGTCCTGGCCGGCGCCGGCATCATTGTCACCGGCAAGATCGATCCGACGCTGCTGGGCCGCCAACAGATGATTGTGTCCGCGCTGCCCCTCATCCTGCCGCTGTCCGTTATTTTCATGCCCGTCCTCGACTTGGTCGTCACGTCGATCCGTCGCATGAGCCGTGGGAAAAGCCCATTCGTCGCGGACCGCTCGCACTTCCACGACCGCCTGCTTGTTGCTGGACACTCCCACCGCGGAGTCGTCGCGATCCTGTGGATGTGGACCGCCATCGTCTGCGTGCCGGCCGTCGGTCTCCTCGTCTTTCAATGGTGGAGCGTGGCCTTTGTCGCTGTCATCGCGGCGGCGGTTGGCGTGGCCGTGACGACCCGAGAGTTTCCCAAGGAAGACACCGCCCACGAGGAGCTTTCCGCATGAGCTACCTGCTCGCCGTCCTCATGATCGTCATTATCTGTGCCGCGCAGTGGTTTTTCACCTCCCGCGCGCTGCACTCACCCTCCCATTTCATTGGATGGGTCAGTGGCGGGTACGCGGCGAAAATCGGACTTCTCGCCCTCGGTCTGTACGTCCCACGCGCGCTTGGGATCGACGTGCGCATCGCCGCAATCGCGACAATCATCGCGGTTATCGTGTCCTCCAGCGTCGAGATGGTCGTCATGATGCGCAAGCGGACCATGAACGTCGACGCGCCGGGAGACACTGAGTAACCCTTGCGCGCGCCTGAGACTCCCATCTCTGTGTAGAATGGGTAAAGTTGCTATGACAGCAGAGACAAGCCAATGGAGTTGAGAAAAAGGAGGCACATTCAGTGTCTGATCACGCGCCTGCTCGCCGCACCGCGCCTAAGCCGCGCTGGTATTGGGTGAGCCTCGCGATCCTCCTCATCGTCATTGCCCTGACCGCCTACCCGGCGTTCACGCAGCACCCTCACCAGCCGGCTCTTGAGGACTTCTTCCCGACCGTGATCTTCGGTGAGGGAACATTCTTTGAATTCAACCGCCTGACGCTTGCCCGCGTCATTATGGGTCTGCTCGTGTGCGTGGTTCTCGTCCTCGTCGCGCGCAATTCCAAGCTGGTTCCGACCCGCGGACAGATGGCCGTCGAGGCCATCGCCGGCTACATCCGCGACAACGTCGCCCTCGACATGCTGGGTCCGAAGACGGGCCGCAAGTTCTCCGGCTTCATCGCTTTCCTCTTCTTCGGTGTCCTGTCCATGAACATCGCGGGCATCATCCCGGGCATCAACATCGCCGCCTCGTCGGTGGTCGCCGTTCCGATGTTCTTCGCTCTCATCACGTACGTCACCTTCATCGGTGCGGGCATCGGCAAGCAGGGAGTGGGCGGCTTCTTCGCATCCCAGCTCTTCCCGCCTGGGCTGCCCGTTCCGATGTACCTCCTGATCACGCCGATCGAGTTCCTGTCGAACTTCATTGTTCGCCCCGTCACGCTGACGCTGCGACTCCTGTGCAACATGATCTCCGGACATCTGCTGCTCGGCATGACCTACTTCGGGACGGCAATTCTGCTCCACGAACTCTCCGTCCTGTCTGCCGCCTCCGCGCTGACCGGTGCCGCCATGTTCGTGATGACCGGCTTCGAGGTCTTCGTGGCCTTCCTGCAGGCATACATCTTCACGATCCTGTCGACCGTGTACATCAAGCTTTCCGTCGAACATCACTGACCCCCAACGCCACCCGGCGTTACTAACAGAAGGAAACCACTATGGGAACCGCAGCATTCGCCTACATCGGCTACGGCCTCGCCACCCTGGGCCCCGGCCTCGGTATCGGCCTCATGGTCGGCAAGAACCAGGAAGCGACCGCCCGTCAGCCCGAGGTTGCTGGCCGTCTCTTCACCAACATGATTATCGGCGCCGGCATGGTTGAGGCCCTCGGCCTCATCGGCTTCGTTATGCCGCTCATCGTTAAGTGATCGCTATGCACCAGATTGTCGCCGCTGCGGACCAGGAGGTCGGCGGCCTCGCCGTCATCCTGCCGCCGCTGTACGAGATTTTCTGGTCGGCTCTCGTTCTGCTTATCGTCCTGCTCCTCGTCGGACGCTACGCGCTGCCTCGCATCTACCAGACGATGGACGAGCGTGCTGCAAAGATTGAGGAGGGCCTCGGCGCCGCCGAGCAAGCGAAGGCCGATCAGGCTGCCGCTGCGCGCGAGCGCGAGGAGATCATTCGTGAGGCGCACGCGCAGGCGCACACCATCCGTGAGCGCGCCAACGACGAAGCGAAGGCCATTGTGGCCGCCGCCCGCCAGGAGGCCACCGGCGAAGCGAACCGCATCCTGGAGGGTGCGCAGCGTCAGATTCTCGCCGAGAAGCAGGCTGCGGAAATCTCCCTGCGTTCCGAGGTTGGCCTGCTTGCCTCCGAGCTGGCTGAGAAGATCATCGGTGAGCAGCTCACCGACACGGCTCTGACCTCCCGCGTCGTCGACCGTTTCCTCGATGAGCTCGAGGCCGACAGCGCGCTGGTCGAGGAGAAGCGATGACACAGATGCGCACGATCGAGTCAGTCCCCTTCGCGACCGACCTGGCGGCGGCCCTCGCCACCCCGGGCACCGACGCGATGCGGGTCGCCGAGGACTTCTTCGGCTTGGCCGACCTGTTTAAGGAGAATACTCGTCTCGCGCGTGCGCTGACCGACCCGGCGCGCTCCGTCGAGGATAAGCAGGGACTCGTTTCGAGTGCCTTCGGTGCGCACGTTACGCCGGCGACGCGCAGCGTCGTCAACCTTGTCGTCGCCGACCACTGGCGTCGCCCCACTGACGTCGATGACGCACTCGAAGTACTGGGCATCCTCAGCGTCTTGAATGCCGCAGGTGCGAAGGGGGCGCTCGACCAGGTCCGTGAGGAACTGTTCCAGGTCCGTTACTTCCTGGACCATAACCGAGAGGTGCGCGTGCGCCTCTCCGACATCTCCACAGGCGACTCGCATGAGCGAGGAGACCTGGCCACGAGCCTGTTTGGCTCGCGAGTCAGCGTGTGGACGATGCGCCTGGTGCGTCGCGCCGTTGGCCGCTCCAACCACGGACGACTCCTGCACAACATCCGCAGGTACGCCCAGTGGGCAGCCACCATGCAGGATCGCCTCTTCGTCACGGTCGCCACGGCCTCGCCGATGACCGAGGCTCAGGTCGCGCGCCTGCGCGCCATCCTTGAGAAGCGCTACGGCGTCACCGTTGACCTTGCGATCTCCGTCGATCCCACGCTCATCGGCGGTTTCCGCCTGCGCGCGGGCCTGACCGCCATTGACGCGTCGCTGGCCACCAGGATCAGCGCCGCCCGGGACGCCATCGCTAGCTAGCGCCCCTCGTCCATCATTTACTTCACTTTTTCTTAGTTAGGAATCCTCATGGCTGACCTCAGCATCTCCCCGGAGGAAATCCGCGGAGCATTGGACTCCTTCATGGAGTCCTACCGTCCGGCGGACGTGGCCACCGAAGAGGTGGGTCACGTCATCGAAACGGCCGATGGTATTGCCCACGTCGAGGGCCTGCCTGGCACCATGGCGAACGAGCTGCTGCGTTTCGAGGACGGGACGCTGGGCCTGGCCATGAACCTCGACCGGCGTGAAATCGGTGCCGTCGTCCTCGGTGACTTTGGCGGCATCGAAGAAGGACAGCTCGTGCACCGCACGGGCGAGGTCCTCTCCGTCCCGGTTGGCGATGGCTACCTGGGCCGTACGGTTGACCCGCTCGGCCGCCCGATTGACGGCCTCGGCGATATCACGGACCTGGATGGGCGCCGCGCGCTCGAGCTCCAGGCCCCCGGCGTTATGATGCGTAAGAGCGTCCACGAGCCTCTGGCAACCGGCCTGAAGGCCATCGACTCGATGATTCCCGTTGGCCGCGGCCAGCGTCAGCTCATCATTGGCGACCGCAAGACCGGTAAGACCGCCATCGCCCTGGACACGATCCTGAACCAGCGCGAGAACTGGAAGAGCGGCGACCCCAACAAGCAGGTGCGCTGCATCTACGTCGCCATTGGCCAGAAGGGCTCGACGATTGCCTCCGTGCGCTCGACCCTCGAGGACGCCGGCGCCATGGAATACACGACCATCGTCGCCTCCCCGGCCTCGGACCCCGCCGGCTACAAGTACATGGCCCCCTACACGGGTTCGGCCATCGGCCAGCACTGGATGTACCAGGGCAAGCACGTCCTCATCGTGTTCGATGACCTGTCCAAGCAGGCCGAGGCCTACCGTGCTGTCTCGCTGCTGCTGCGCCGCCCGCCGGGCCGTGAAGCCTACCCTGGCGACGTCTTCTACTTGCACTCCCGCCTGCTCGAGCGCTGCGCGAAGCTCTCGGACGAGCTCGGCGGCGGTTCGATGACCGGCCTGCCGATCATCGAGACCAAGGCGAACGACGTGTCGGCGTACATCCCGACGAACGTCATTTCGATCACCGACGGCCAGATCTTCCTGCAGTCCGACCTGTTCAACTCGAACCAGCGTCCCGCCGTCGACGTGGGCATCTCGGTGTCGCGTGTTGGTGGTGCTGCTCAGCCCAAGGCCATGAAGAAGGTCGCCGGTACGCTCAAGCTGACGCTCGCGCAGTACCGCTCGATGGCTGCCTTCGCGATGTTCGCCTCCGACCTGGATGCCGCTACCCGCCGTCAGCTGACCCGCGGCGAGCGCCTCATGGAGCTCCTCAAGCAGCCCCAGTCCACGCCCTACGCGATGGAAGACCAGGTCGCCTCGATCTGGATGGGCACCAAGGGCTACCTCGATGACATCGAGGTCGAGGACGTCCTGCGCTTCGAGCGCGGCCTCCTTGACCACCTCCACGCGAACTCGACCGTGCTCGACACGATCGCGGCGACCGGTGACCTTTCCTCCGAGACGGAGGAAGCACTGAAGAACGCCGTCGAGGAGTTCCACCACCAGTGGATCAGCGCCGGACGTGGCGCCGCCGGACTTGAGGACGGCGAGGTCGTGGCTGAGCGCACCCGCGAGGAGATCTCGCGCGGTCGCACGAGCGAGAAGGCCTAACCGATGGGCGGACAGCAGAGGATCTACAAGCAGCGCATCGCCTCGACGACGACGCTCGCGAAGGTCTTCCGCGCCATGGAGATGATCGCTGCGTCTCGCATTGGCGCGGCGCGGCGCGCTGCCACCGAGGCGGGGCCCTATGAAAAGGCTCTGACCCAGGCGGTTGCGGCGGTCGCGGTCCACACGGACCTTGACCACCCGCTGACCGAGGAACGCGAAGACACCAAGCGCGTCGCCATCCTGGTCGTGGCATCGGATCGCGGCATGGCCGGAGCCTACTCGGCGACCATCCTGCGCGAATCGGAAAAGCTGATTGCCGACCTTAAGGCGGACGGGTACGAGCCCGTGCTCTACACCTTCGGGCGCAGGGCCGCAGGCTACTTCCGCTTCCGTGGAGTCGCGGTCGAACGCGAGTGGGAGGGCGAGTCGGATTCGCCGACCCCCGAGACCGCTCGGGAAATCGCCCGCGTCCTGCTCGAACGTTTCATAGACCCGGACCCGACGACCGGCGTTGGACAGCTTCACCTCGTCTACACGCGCTTCAAGACCGTCATGAGCCAGGTGCCCGAGGTGCGTCAGATGCTTCCGCTGACGGTCGTGGACGCCCCCGAGTCCGACGAGGAGCGCACCACCGAACGCGGCTTTGCGGACGACCCGGCCTCGGCTCTGCCCGAGTACGAGTTCATCCCCTCGCCCGAGGCCGTTTTGGACACGCTGCTGCCCCTCTACGTCGAGGCACGCATCCATAACGTCCTGCTGCAGTCGGCGGCGTCCGAGCTCGCATCGCGCCAACGTGCCATGCACACGGCGACGGACAACGCTCAGGAACTCATTACGAAGTACACGCGTCTGGCGAACTCGGCCCGCCAGGCGGAAATCACCCAGGAAATTACCGAAATCGTGGGCGGGGCCGACGCTCTGAGCGCGAGCTGAGCCCTTCGAGACACGGAGTAAAACAATGACTGATACAACTGCAATCGCCGAAGGGCGCGTCGCCCGCGTCGTCGGCCCTGTCGTCGATGTCGAGTTTCCCCCGGACCGCATCCCGCCCCTGTACAACGCGCTGACCGTTGACGTGAACCTGGCTGGCCAGGGCGAGGGCGAGTCGTCCTTCACGATGACCCTCGAGGTCGCCCAGCACCTGGGTGACAACCTCGTGCGTACCATCGCCCTCAAGCCCACCGACGGCCTCGTTCGTGGCGCCCCCGTCACCGACACCGGCGCCCCGATCACCGTCCCCGTCGGCGACGTCACCAAGGGCCACGTCTTCAACGTGACCGGCGACGTCCTCAACCTGCCCGAAGGCGAGACCCTTGAGGTCACCGAGCGCTGGCCCATCCACCGTCAGCCCCCGGCCTTCGACCAGCTCGAGGCGCGCACCAAGATGTTCGAAACCGGCATCAAGGTCATCGACCTGCTCACCCCCTACGTCCAGGGCGGCAAGATCGGCCTGTTCGGCGGCGCGGGCGTCGGAAAGACCGTCCTCATCCAGGAGATGATCCAGCGCGTGGCTCAGGACCACGGCGGCGTGTCCGTGTTCGCCGGCGTCGGCGAGCGTACCCGTGAGGGCAACGACCTGATCGGCGAAATGGAAGAGGCGGGTGTTTTCGACAAGACTGCCCTCGTCTTCGGCCAGATGGACGAGCCGCCGGGCACGCGTCTGCGCATCGCCCTGACCGGCCTGACCATGGCGGAGTACTTCCGCGATGTTCAGCACCAGGACGTGCTGCTCTTCATCGACAACATTTTCCGCTTCACCCAGGCGGGATCTGAGGTTTCTACGCTGCTGGGCCGCATGCCCTCGGCCGTGGGCTACCAGCCCAACCTTGCGGACGAGATGGGTCAGCTGCAGGAACGCATCACCTCGGCCGGTGGCCACTCGATCACCTCCCTGCAGGCAATCTACGTGCCCGCCGACGATTACACCGACCCCGCCCCGGCGACGACCTTCGCTCACCTGGATGCGACGACCGAGCTCTCCCGTGAGATCGCGGCCAAGGGAATTTACCCCGCCGTGGATCCGCTGGCCTCGACCTCTCGTATCCTCGACCCGGCCCTGGTTGGCCGCGAGCACTACGATGTCGCCACGCACGTCAAGGCCATCCTGCAGAAGAACAAGGAGCTGCAGGACATCATCGCCATCCTCGGCGTCGACGAGCTGAGCGAAGACGATAAGGTCACCGTCGCACGCGCCCGCCGCATCGAGCAGTTCCTCTCGCAGAACATGTACATGGCCGAGAAGTTTACGGGCGTGCCCGGCTCGACCGTGCCGCTGTCGGAGACCATCGAGGCGTTCAAGCGCATCGCCGAGGGCCACTACGACGATGTTCCCGAGCAGGCCTTCTACAACTGCGGTGGCATCGACGACCTGGAGCGCAACGCCCACGAGCTGGCCAAGGAAGCCTGATGGCATCGGGCAAGTCCTTGCAGATCGAGGTCGTCTCTCACGAGGCGCGCCTGTGGCACGGCGCTGCGCTCGCCGTCCAGATTCCCAGTGTCGACGGCAGCCTGGGCATTCTTCCCGGGCGCCAGCCGCTGCTCGCCCAGCTGGGCGACGGGATTGTGACGGTGACGTGCGCCGACGAGACCGTGTCCTTCGACGTCAGTGGGGGATTTGCCTCAGTTGACTCTGATTTCGTTACGGTTGTTGCCGACCGCGCTACAGTGGCAGCACAGTAGGTAGACGCAGCGAGGAGGACCTCATGAGCCTGATGATGAACGTTCTGATCTGGGTACTGGTTCTCCTCGCGTGCGTCGCGTTGATCCTGTGGGCGTACATGAATGTGCGCGCCCGCAGGATCGCTGCGCGTTTAGGGGCCTTCCGCTGCTGGTCGCGCCCCGATCATCACGCCGGCTGGACGGCTGGCATTGGTGTGTACGGCGTCGAGGAGCTGTCCTGGTATCGGCTCGTTGGCATGTCTCTCAAACCTGTCTACTCGGTGCCTCGGCGCGGGATGGAGGTGTCTGCCCCGATCTCGCGTTCCGACGACGGTTCCATGGTCGAGGTGCGCCTGGCCTACGGTGAGCATCGTTACGAGGTTGCTGTGGAACGCCTGACGTACAACGGGTTGGTGTCGTGGGTGGAGTCGGGTCCTCCTCGCCGCCCGTGAGCGGGATTGGTAAGCTCACGGGGTGCGTATTGTTATTGCTACCTGCACCGTCGATTACTCCGGTCGCCTGAGCGCTCACCTGGACCCCGCTAAGCGCGTCATCATGCTCAAGGGTGACGGCTCTGTTCTCATTCACTCCGAGGGCGGTTCCTACAAGCCGCTGAACTGGATGACTGCGCCCTGCACGGTTTCCATGGTCGAGCCTGACGAGGACGAGGAGGGTGTGGAGGCCGTGTGGACCGTCCAGGCCGACAAGACTGACGACAAGCTGATCATCCGCATCCACGAGGTCATCGCGGACGTCACGGAAGACCTGGGCGTTGACCCCGGCCTCGTGAAGGACGGTGTGGAGGCTCACTTGCAGGAGCTGTTGGCCGAGCAGGTTCCCCAGATCCTCGGGCAGGGCTGGGAGCTGGTGCGCCGCGAGTACCCCACGCCGGTGGGCCCCGTGGACCTGATGGTGCGCGATGCCGAGGGCAACCACGTGGCGATCGAGGTCAAGAGACGCGGCGGAATCGACGGCGTCGAGCAGCTGACTCGTTACCTCTCTCTGTTGGGCCGCGACGCGCTCCTGGGCGACGTGACCGGTATTTTCGCGGCCCAGGAGATCACGAAGCAGGCGCGCACCCTCGCGGAGGACCGCGGGATTCGCTGCGTCGTGCTGGACTACGACGCGATGCGCGGGGTGGATGACCCCGAGTCTCGACTGTTCTGATGGACGCGTCCCTGAGGGTGAGCCTGGGGAGAATTATCGCCCAAGGACTCGTACCTGCGACCGCAGCGCGCTCACCACTCGATGCCGTGATGAATCTGGCTGCACTGCAAGGTCAGCAGGCGAGCGCGATCCCGTGGGCGATTGGCGTGCGCTGCACGGGAGTGTCGCGTGCTCGCGTCGAGGAGTCGTTCGCGCGAGGTGAGCTGGTTCGTTCCTGGCCGATGCGCGGTACCGTTCACGTTACGAGCGCCCGTGACCACCATTGGCTGCGCCGCTTGCTGCGTCACCGGCGTGCGGCCTGGGAACGCCAGGCGCTTTCTCTGGGCCTCACCGATGCTCTCGTCGAGCGTGCGGCGCAGGTTGCGTGTGACCTGCTGGAGACCTCGCCCCTCGGAGTGAGCCGCGTCGAGCTTGTCGAGGCGTGGGGCAGGAATGGGATCGATACGGTGACGGCTTCTTCCTCGCAGGAAGGGCTACGGCGTCGCCACCTCATCATGCGCCTCCATCTGGATGGTGTGCTGACCGCGGGGCCCGTGCGCGCGGGCGAACACCTGATCGTCGACGCGCGCTCACTTCCGGCCGCTCCCGGGGTCGCGAAGGGAGAGCCTGGGCATGAAGAAGCCCTCGCGGTCCTCGCAGCGCGTTACGCCTGGGGGCACGGTCCCATCGACGCGGCCGACCTGGCTCGATGGACCGGGCTGACTCTCACCGAAGCGCGTCGAGCGTTGGCCGGAGCGCGCGTGGCGGGGGAGAGCGTAGGCCTTCCTCTTGCAGAATGTGGAGGCGGTCTGGCTCGCGCAGATCTCGCAGATCTTGTGGAAGACTACCGCGTCGAGGCGGAGGTAATGCGCGCACTTCCACCATTCGATGAGTTACATGTCGGCTACAAGGACCGATCCTGCCTGACGGACGAGGCCGGGGAGGCGTTGATCTGTCCGGCGAAGAACGGCATGTTCCGTCCGATCGTCGTCGAGGGTGGTCGAGTGGTGGCCGTGAGAGCACCGGGGCGCGAGATTGTGATGGCGAAGGGATACGAGTCGCGCAGGCGACCTGCCGCGCGTGCATTTGACGACTGGGAGAAATGGTTGTCTGAGACACAGCAGTGAAGTGTCAGATGTGCCACAATGAAAGTCATGACTGATTCTGTGTTGCGCGGTCGCCTTGTTCTGGAAGACTCCATCATCGAGGATGGAATTATCGAGATCGACGGCTCGACCATTACCCGAGTGTGCCCTGTCTCCGACTACGACGGTGAGGCGCCCGAGGCCAGCGATTCGACCTACCTGCCCGGCCTCGTCGATGTCCATTGCCACGGCGGCGGCGGCGAGTCCTTCCCCAACGCTGAGACTGCCGAGGAAGCCCTCGTTGCGGTCCTCGAGCATCGCCGTCACGGCACGACCTCCCTGGTCGCATCCTGCGTGACCGCCTCCGCCGAGGTGCTGCGCGCCCGCGCCAAGACTCTCGCCGAGCTGGCCTTCGCGGGTGAGATCGCGGGCATCCACTTCGAGGGGCCCTTCGTCTCCCACGAGCGCTGTGGTGCCCAGGACCCCACCTACATCGTCGATCCCGACGCCGACCTGACCCGTACCCTCCTGGAGGACTGCCAGGGATACGCGCTGTCGATGACGCTGGCCCCCGAGAAGCCGGGCGCTTACGGCCCCGGTTCCGTGGCCGAGGCTCTCATCGATGGGGGAGCGCTGCCCTCGTGGGGACACACCGACTCCGATTCGACGAAGGCACGCGAGGCACTGGTCTACTCGCGCGAACGTTTTGCCGAGGTGGAGACGAAGCGCGGCCCCCGTGCCACGATTACGCACCTCTTTAACGGCATGCGTCCCCTGCATCACCGAGACACTGGCCCGATCGCCGAGTTCCTCTCCGATGCGGCGCGCGGCGGAGCGGTGGCCGAGCTCATCTGCGACTCCATCCACGTCGATCCCACTCTCGTACGTGATGTCTACGAGATGGTGGGCCGTGACCACGTCGTCTTCATTACGGACGCGATGGCTGCGGCCGGCATGGCCGACGGCGCCTACACGCTGGGCCCCCAGGACGTCATCGTCAAGGATGGCGTCGCCCGCTTGGCGCAGGGCAACGCGATTGCAGGTGGCACCGCGCACCTCATGGACTGCGTCCGCGTGGCCGTGACGAAGGGCGGTATCCCGCTCGTGGACGCGGTCTACATGGCGTCGGTGCAGGGAGCAACCATCCTGGGCGACGACACGGTTGGTTCACTCGCGCCCGGTAAGAAAGCCGACATCGTTGAGGTTGATGCCCAGCTGAACGTGCGCCGCGTGTTGCGCCGTGGCACTGTGGTTGCGTGAGAGGTAAACGTAGCAAGAAGCGACCGTGGGGCGAGGCACGTCCCCTCCAGATGGACCGCCTCGCCTCCGTGCCGCGCACGGAGCGTGGACCCGATGGTGGGGACTACCAGGTTCGCCGCCTTCCCAGTGCAGCCAAGGAATACACGTGCCCGGCATGCCTGCGGCCCATTCCGAGAGGCACAGCACATGTTGTTGCGTGGCCCGAGGAAGCGCCTTTCGGCCTGCCCCAGGGTGTGGACGCGCGGCGCCACTGGCACTCCGAGTGCTGGCGGCGGGGGCTTCGACCCCTGTGACATCGCATGTGATGTATCACTGCCTTGCCGGCAAATGAGCCTGTCTGGCGGGTTTGCACGTAAAGTGGAGCCTGAAGAATGCCCGCAGTTGGGCGTTGGATCTGAGGAGCAACCGTGGAACTCTTGAAGCGATACGTTGCGGCATCGTCGATGGGCGTTGTCGCACTCGTATGCGTCCTTGTTGGGCTGCTCGGCGTGACCGTGCTGCGGCCGCCGACGCAGCAGGCCTCGACGGTGGAATCCGCGACGGACCTGATCATGACGCGTGACAACGTGCTATCGATCGTCAAGGATGACGTCACGGTGACCGCAACGTCGAAGTCGGGTGCCCCGGTCACACTGGTGATCGGCACGTCGCAGGACGCGAAGGGCTGGATTGGCAACGCTGCCTACACCGAGGTGATCGGCGTCGAGGCCGACCGCACCAAGCTGAAGGCGGAATCGCACGCCGCCAACGGAACGGGAATGGTCAATCCCGGCGCGACCTCGCAGGCTGATAACCAGTCTGGCGCGCAGGCAAACGCGCAGAACGCCGTACAGTCGGGCGCGCAGCCCATCGATGATCCGACATCCGCGCAGCTGACGGATCAGCTGGCAAAGTCCCCGATGTGGTTCAAGCAGGAGAGCGGCACGGGCAGCGTGTCTCTCGACCTTGAGAACGTCCCGAGCGGCCGTTCCGCTGTCGCCGCCTCCGCCGGTGGCCCCGGAGACCTAACCCTGACCCTGACGTGGAAGATCGAGCAGGTCAACCTGCTGGCCATCGTCGCATTCCTGGCCGCCGCTTTCTTCGCGCTTCTGGCCTTCGCCCTCTTCCTGACGCGCTGGCAGCTGCTGCGCCTGCGCAAGATTCGCGAGCAGCGCATCGAGGAGCGCCGTAAGGCTGACTCCCTGGACACCTCCACCATCGACGCTTCCGAGGTCGCCGAGCTGGTTGCCGCCGCGCGCGAGTCCGGTACTGGGCCTGCCCCCGCCTCGCCCGAGCCCGTCGCGGACGACGCGGTCGAGGCCGTGGCGCAGGAAGCGTCCACCGAAGAGCCTGAGCCGATCGAGGAGCCTGCGCCCGAGCCCATGTGGGGCGCCGCTGCGTTCGCCTCCTCGACCGAGGATTCCGCGGCCGACAAGCATGCCGCCGACGAATCCGCCGCCGACGAACCCGTTGCCGAGGAGCCTTCGGCTGAGGACACCGCGATCCGCGAGCCTCTCCCGCCAGCGCCCAGCGAGGCCCCCATCGTGCGCGCATCCATCGTCGGCGTGCCCGCCCCGGACATTTCGGCCCTGTCCGCGCCGGACTACGTCCCGGCCCCGATGACCGACACCTTCGAGCGCCGAGGCCGCCACGGCCTCGACAATGGCCCCTTCGACGTGGACCCGCCCGAGCGCGCAACGACGGATACCGGCGTCATCGACCTGAGCGGTATTCGCGGAGGCCGCACCCTGCCGTCGCGTCGCGCCCTGCGCGAGGCACGCAACAACGGTGAGGAAGTCGTGGTCGTTGACGGCCAGGAGTTCAACACCGGCCTGATCCCGATCACCCGCCCGTGCGACGCTGAGGAACAAAAGCCCGCCCCTGCGCCCACGTCCGCTCCTGACGATGACGCGTCGGCGACCGGAGGCTGGACCTCGATCATGTCCGGCTGGCTCAAGGACCGTCAGGGAGGAAAGTGATGAAACGACGGACCCTCGCGGCTGCAACCGCCGCTCTGCTGATGACCTCTGCGCTCGGTGTGAGCGCCTGCTCCAGCGAGATTGTCGCTCAGTCCGGCTCGGCACAAAGCGCCGCCAACCTCGACCTTGAGCGCATCTCCACCGTGCTCGAGAGCGTTGGAACGGCGATGGCCACGGCGGACGCCTCTCTGAACGCCGCCGACCTCGGCGATCAGGTGACGCAGGGCGCGCTGGAGACCCGCACCGCTCAGTACGCGCTGACGACGGCGACCGGTCAGACGCTGCCTGCCCTGGACTTCGCGCCGACGTCGCTGGCGATCACGAACTCGGATTCGTGGCCGCGCGCGATCTTCAACATTTCGGACACCTCTTCCACGGCACTGCCAGTGCTTGAGGTCTACGTTCAGGACTCGGCCCGCTCCGACTACAAGCTGACGAACTTCGCCCGCCTGCTCGGCGGTACCCAGCTGACCCTGCCGCCCGTCGGCACCGGCTCTGCGTACGTGACCGGCGACTCTCAGGGCTTCACGGTGACCCCCGATACCGCGCTCGCGCAGTACATCACGATGCTGAACTCCGGCACGCAGGACACCACGCAGTTCGTCTCCGACGACTTCACGAAGCAGACCCTCCAGCAGGTCACCGACCTGAACTCCTCGGTGAGCGCGGCCGGCTCCGTGACCATGGCCGCCACTGCAACCGACTACCCGATTTCGGGTCTGGTTCTGCAGGACGGCTCGGCCCTGGTGGCTGCGAACTTCAAGTACACCTTCACCTACCAGCGCACGGTCGCCGGTTCCACCATGAACCTGGCTGCAAACACCGCCGCGCTGAGCCCCGACGGCACGAAGGTCGAAGGCACTGCGACCGCGGACTACCTCGCGACGATCATCATGCGCATCCCCTCGCAGAAGGCAGGCGGCAACGTGCAGATCGTCGGCGGCGACCGCTCGATCACCAAGGTGGCGCTCGATCCCTCCACGTCGCCGGGCTGATTTTCACCCGTAGCGCACACCTCGTCCCCGTGGCTTAGAGTCGCGGGGACGACGCATATCATCGTTCCTAGCACCAACTGTTTTGACGAAGAGGACACCATGACCACGCCTGACCCTCGCCCCGCATCTGAGGCGACGCCTATGCCCGCAGACTCGCATGGAGCCGTCGATCTGTCGGCACGTTCGAGCGCGCCTACCGCCCCGGAAGCTTCCGCGTCCGCAGCGGGGGAGGGCCTGCACATCCCGCTCATCACCTCCACGGACGAGGAGAACTTCCAGGACGTTATGTCCACCTCGCAGGCCGTGCCCGTCATCATGGTGATGTGGTCGCCGCGTTCCCTGGAGTCCAAGCCCGCGCTGGCCATGCTCGAGGAGATCACGCGCGAACACGCGGGTGCCTTCCAGCTCGTCGAGGTTGATATCGACAAGGCCCCGGCCATCGCCCAAGCGTTCCAGATTCAGGCCGTGCCGACGGTCGTCGCGCTCGTCGGCGGTCGCCCGGTGCCGCTTTTCCAGGGCGGCGCTTCCAAGGAGCAGGTGCTCCCCGTCGTCTCCCAGGTGCTCGAGGCCGCCGCCCAGATGGGCATTAACGCGCGCATCGCCGTCGCCGCCGAAGACACCGCGCCGCCGATTCCCCCCGAGCACGAGGCTCCGCTGGCTGCCGAAGAAGAGGGACGCCTGGACGAGGCGATCGCCCTGTGGGAGCGCGTCGTCGAGCTGAACCCGCGCGACGAGGCAGCGAAGTCTCATCTGTCCCGCGTGCGCTTCGCCCAGCGGGCCTACGGGGAGCAGAGCAGCGACGACCCGGCCGCGCGCGCCGACGCCCTCTTTGCGGCCGGAGATGCCGCTGGAGCCTTCGATGTGCTCCTTGAGCTGCTGGCTGCCTCGAGCGACGAGGAAGAACGCGACGCGCTACGCCTGCGTCTCCTGGACCTCTTCAGGGTCGCCGGCTCGACCCCCGAGGTCTCCAAGGCCCGCACGCGCCTGGCGATGCTCCTCATGTGAGCGTGACGTCGCGTCGTCTTGTGCGTCGCGACACACGACGAGGCCGGAGCAGGAATCCCTGCTCCGGCCTCACCCGTATCAGCCTACGGCGTCAGCGCACCTGCGAGGCGGGCACCAGCCACACGGCGCCCAGCGGCGGGACGCGCAGCTGCGCGGAGACCGGTCGGCCGTTCCACGGGGTGTCCTCGGCGATGATCGGACCGACGTTGACCACGCCCGACCCGCCGAACTCCTCGGCGTCCGTGTTGAGGATCTCGACCCACTCGCCGCCAAAGGGCAGGCCCACGCGGTAGCCCTCGTGCGGGTTGCCAGCGAAGTTCGAGACGCACACGACGACCTCGCGGTTGCCATCGGCATCGGCGCCCTTACGCAGGTAGGAGATCAGGTTGTGATCGCCGTCCGAGGCATCGATCCACTCGAAGCCCGTGTAGTCGTCGTCCCACATGGCGGGGGAGGAGGCGTAGATCTTGTTGAGGCGCTCCACCAGGGCCGCGACGCCAGCGTGACCCTCCTGGTCCAGCAGCCACCAGTCGAGAGAGTAGGACTCGTTCCACTCCTGCTCCTGGCCGATCTCCTGGCCCATGAAGAGGAGCTGCTTGCCCGGGTGGCTCCACTGGTAGGCGTACAGGGAACGCAGGCCCGCCAGGCGCTGCCACTTGTCGCCGGGCATCTTGGAGATGATGGAGCCCTTGCCGTGAACGACCTCGTCGTGCGACAGCGGCAGCACGTAGTTCTCGGAGAAGGCGTACACGAGCGAGAAGGTGAGCTCGCCGTGGTGCCAGCGGCGGTTGACCGGATCCTCGCTCAGGTAGCGCAGGGTGTCGTTCATCCAGCCCATGTTCCACTTCATGCCGTAGCCGAGGCCGCCACCCGAGGTCGGTGCGGTCACGCCCGGCCACGCCGTGGACTCCTCGGCGATCATGACGATGCCGGGGTGACGACGGTACGCGGTCGCGTTGGCTTCCTGGATGAAGTCGATGGCTTCCAGGTTCTCGCGGCCACCGTACTGGTTGGGACGCCACTGGCCGTCCTTACGCGAGTAATCCAGGTAGAGCATCGAGGCCACGGCGTCGACGCGCAGGCCGTCAATGTGGAAGTCCTCCAGCCAGTACAGGGCGTTGGCGACCAGGAAGTTACGCACTTCGCGGCGGCCGAAGTTGAAGACGTAGGTGCCCCAGTCGGGGTGCTCGCCGCGCAGCGGGTCCGGATCCTCGTACAGCGGGGTGCCGTCGAAGCGAGCCAGGGCGAAGTCGTCCTTGGGGAAGTGGGCGGGGACCCAGTCCAGGATGACGCCGATGCCCTCGCGGTGGAAGGCGTCCACCAGGTAGCGGAAGTCGTCCGGGGTGCCATAGCGCGAGGAAGGAGCGTAGTAGGAGGTCACCTGGTAGCCCCACGAGCCGCCGAAGGGATGCTCAGCCAGCGGCATGAACTCCACGTGCGTGAAGCCCATCTGCTTGACGTAGGGGACCAGCTCGTCGGCCAGTTCGCGGTAGCCCAGGCCCTGACGCCACGAACCCGCGTGGACCTCGTAGATGGACATGGGGCCGGTGTGGGGGTTGCGGTCCTTGCGGGTAGACATCCACTCGTCGTCGGTCCACTCGTGGAAGTAGTCGGTGACGACCGAGGCCGTAGCCGGGGGGATCTCCGTGGCACGAGCCAGCGGGTCGGCCTTCTCGAACCAGTTGCCGCCGGGACCCTGGATCTCGAACTTGTAGCGGGCACCCACGCCGACGTCGGGGACGAAAATCTCCCAGATGCCGGAGGAACCCAGCGAACGCATGGAGGTAGCCACGCCGTCCCAGAAGTTGAACTCGCCGACGACGCGCACAGCGCGGGCGTTGGGGGCCCACACGGCGAAGGCGGTACCGGTGGTCTCACCCAGTTCGTCGGTGTAGGTCTTCACGTGGGCACCCAGGACGTTCCACAGGTTCTCGTGGCGGCCCTCAGAGATGAGGTAGGTGTCCATCTCGCCCAGGGTGGGCAGGTAGCGGTAGGGGTCGTCGCGCAGGTTCGTGTCCTCGCCGTAGGTCACCGAGACGCGGTAGGCGGGGATCTCCTTGTCGGGCAGCACCGTGACCCAGATACCGCCGCGCTCGTGGGTGGCGGCGTAGGCACCTGAGGGGGTGATGATGTCGACCGCGTCAGCCAGGCGAGCCATGGTGCGGATCGTGACACCGGCGTCGCTCAGGTGGGCACCGAGAACCGAGTGCGGCGAATAGTAGGAGCCGGAGGCGACGGCGTCGAGAATGTCGTCATTGACCTGGATCGGCGTTGGTTCGCAGCTCATGGATTATCCTTACTCCAGTTGGTGTGAACTGCTCAGTTCACTGTCGTGTTTGTAGTCTATCGTTTTCCCGGAAAAATAGGGAGCCGGGTCTCATTTGGTCGGTCGATTTTGAGGGGGACGGTGCTCGGCGCGACCCGCGAGTCACGCCGAGCGGGCCTATGGTCTCAGGCCTGCGACCAGGGCGAGGAGTGGGCGGGCTCGACCTTGAAGACGTGGCCGAGGCGCGTCACGGGGGACAGCGACACCCAGTTGGACGAACCCCACACGTAGGAGTGTCCGTCGAGCTCGTCGACGACCGTGATGTTGCCGCCCGGCGTGGCCAGGCCCATCTCGGCCAGGTCCAGGTAGACCGAACCGTCCACGCCATCGTGAGGATCCAGCGAAATCACGCAGATGACGGTGTCCGGGCTGCCGTCTTCGGTGAACTTGCCGGGCAGCTGACGCGAGAAGGCGAGTAGGCGATCCGAGGACGTGGGGTGGATGCGGATCTGGTGGAGCTGGCGCAGTGCCGGGTGCTTGGCGCGCGCGGCGTTGAGCAGGGTGAACAGGCGCGAGATGCCGATCTCGTCCGCGTCCTCCCAGCGGCGCGGACGGTACTCGTACTTCTCGTTGTTGTTGGGCTCCTGGAACGTGCCACGTGGTTCGTTTTCGACGAACTCGTAACCCGAGTAAATGCCCCACGTGGGGGCGCCCAGCGCAGCGAGCATCGCGCGGATTGCGAAGATCGCGGTGCCGCCGTCCCACATCTGCGGGGTGAGGATGTCGTGCGTGGTCGGCCAGAAGGCCGGGCGCATGAGGTGGGCGGTCTCCTGCGACACCTCAACGAGGTACTCCTCGATCTCCTGCTTGAACGTCCTCCACGCGAAGTAGGTGTAGGACTGGTCGAAGCCGATAGCGCCCAGGGTGCGCATCATGGCGGGGCGGGTGAAGGCCTCGGCCAGGAAGAGCGTGCCCGGGTACTGCGCCTTGATGTCGGCGAGCAGACGCTCCCAGAAGGGGATGGGCTTCGTGTGCGGGTTGTCCACGCGGAAGATCGTCACGCCGTGGTTGATCCACAGCTCGATGACGTCGCGCACGGCCTGGTAGATGCCCTCGGGGTCGTTGTCGAAGTTCAGGGGGTAGATGTCCTGGTACTTCTTGGGCGGGTTCTCGGCGTAGGCGATCGTGCCGTCGGCGCGCGTGGTGAACCACTCGGGGTGCTCGGTGACCCACGGGTGGTCGGGGGAGCACTGGAGGGCGAGGTCGAGTGCGACCTCCATGCCGAGGCCTCGGGCGCGCTCGACGAAACGGTCGAAGTCGGCGAAGTCGCCCAGATCCGGGTGGATGGCGTCGTGGCCGCCCTCGGGGGCGCCGATGCCGTAGGGGGAGCCCGGGTCGCCGGGCGCGGCGATCAGGGAGTTGTTCTTGCCCTTGCGGAACGTTGTGCCGATCGGGTGGATGGGGGTCAAGTAGACGACGTCGAAACCCATGCCCGCGATGCGCGGCAGGTCCTCAGCGGCTCCAGCGAGCGTGCCGGAGACCCAGGAGCCGTCCGGCTTCTGGAAGGCTCCCGCGGAGCGCGGGAAGATCTCGTACCATGCGCCGGCCAGCGCCTTGGTGCGCGCCACATCCAGCGGGTAGACGCGCGAGGAATCGAGGAGGTCGCGCAGCGGGTGATCGCGGAAGACTAGGCGGATACGCGAGGAGATGCCGGCGGAGAGGCGCTGCTGGGGGGAATGGGAGCCGTCACGCAGGCGACGCGCCGCATCGTGCAGTGCCTCGATGTCGGCGTCCGAAGGCGGACGCTGGGTCGGGTTGTGGAAGGCCTTACCGGCGGCCGCGCGCTCCATGAGGCGGGCGCCCTCCTCGAGCATCAGCTCGACGTCGATGCCAGCGCCGACCTTGACGGCAGCATCGTGACGCCATGTGGCGTAGGGGTCGGACCAGGAATCCACGCGGAACGACCAGGCTCCGGGAACGTCCGCGGCAACCCAGGCCTCATAGCGGTCGAGGCCAGGCGCGATGTCGACCATGCGGGTACGAGAGTATTCACCTCCGTCCGGGCGTAGCAGGACGGCCTCGGCGGCGAATGCGTCGTGTCCTTCGCGGAACACGGTCGCACGAATGGGGAAAGGCTCGCCTTCGGTCGCCTTAGCGGGAAGTGTGCCGTCCTCGATGACGGGGAACACTTCGATGATCGGGATACGGGGCAACAGTTTCTCGCTCACATGTCCAACACTAACCTATGGACCGACCAGGGCATAGGCGAAGATCACACCACGGGATGTGACCGATCTCCCAAGCGTGTTGTGTGTGCTCAGAGTGTCGTGCGAGTCGCCAATAAAGTGGGGGCGGCACCCGAGTGATTCGGATGCCGCCCCGCCTGATGCGCGTGTGTCGAGCTCTTACAAGTCCGGCATGGATGCGTACAACGCCGCACCAAAAATGACCCAGAAGATGATCACCAACACGAAAATGATGATCTGCCAGAGGAACGCTGCGCGCGCGAAGTTCCGCTTCGCCGGGGAGCCGCCGGAGCCGAGCGCAAGAACGAGCAGATAGACAAAGCCGACCAGAGGGATGCCCATCAGGAAGAAGGTGAGCATCCAGCCGCCGACGGAATCGTCGGGGTGCTCAGGGAACTGGTTGTATGCCATGGTGCCTCCTAAGGAGAGTTGTGCGTGGGATTAATAGGTCATCTGCATCGCGGTGCGGACCTCGGACAGGGTCTGGTCCGCCTGCTCATTGGCACGTTCGTTGCCAGCGTGCAGGATGCTCAGCAGATAGTCTTCGTTGGCGATCAGCTCGGCGCGGCGCTCACGCAGGGGAGCGAGCATCTCATTGAGGGACTCGATGACGAGCGCCTTGAGGGTGCCCGCGCCGGCGTCGCCGATGCGGTCCGCGATTGCCTCGGGTGCATCGCCCGTGGCCAGCGAGGCCAGCATCAGCAGGTTGGAAACCTCGGGTCGGCCGACCGGATCGAAGGTGATGCGACGCTGCGCGTCCGTCTTCGCCTTCTTCAGGATCTTCGCGGTTTCATCGGCGCTCATGCGCAGCTCGATCGTGTTACCGCGCGACTTCGACATCTTCTGTCCGTCCGTGCCCAGCAGCAACGGGACTTCGGACAGGAGGGCCTCGGGGCGGGGGAACACGGGACGCTCGGGGGTCGCGCGGCCGTAGCGCTTGTCGAAGCGCTGGGCGATCAGGCGTGCCTGCTCGAGGTGGGGGAGCTGGTCCTGACCCACGGGCACGATGTTCGCCTTGCAGAAGAGGATGTCGGCGGCCTGGTGGACCGGGTAGGTCAGCATGAGGCCCGTCATTGCGCGGCCCTCGGTGGCCTCCAGCTCGGCCTTCACCGTCGGGTTGCGGTGCAGCTCCGACTCCGTGACCAGGGAGAGGAACGGGAGCATCAGCTGGTTGAGGGCCGGGACCGCCGAGTGGTTGAAGATCGTGGAGCGCTCCGGGTCGATGCCCGCGGCGAGGTAGTCGGCAACGAGGCCGAGGACGCGCTCGCGAATCGGGCCCACGCCGTCGCGGTCGGTGATCACCTGGTAGTCGGCGACCAGAACCCAGGTCTCCACGCCGCGGTTCTGCAGCAGCACGCGGTTGCGCAGCGTGCCGAAGTAGTGGCCCAGGTGGAGGTGGCCCGTGGGGCGGTCACCCGTGAGGATGCGGAAACGCGAGGGGTCCTGGTCGATCGCCAGGTCAATTTCGGCGCTGCGGGCCTTGGAGCGGGCCAGCGAGGCGTCGGAGGTTGCGGTTTCCAGGGCATCTTCACTGCGAGTCATGCGTTGATCCTAACGAGTGGGGGAGGGAAATGTAAAAAAGGGACTCAGTTTTCCGGCTGGAACGCGATGTCGGAGAGCAGGATCGTCACGGACAGGGCATCGATCGTCAGCGTGGAGCGAGGGGCGACGTGCTCGACCTCAAGGGAGAGCTCATCGGGGTCGAGCGAGGAGCCGACGCCGCCGTCCGCCGGGGTCTCCCACACGGTGGAGTACGCGATCAGCCAGTCCAGGTCGTGGCCTTCGGGCAGGGTGACCTCGGCGTCGTTGAGGTTCGCATTGATGATGACGAGGGCGTCACGGTCGCCCCACTTGACGCCCGAGCGCAGCATCTGGAAGGTGCGGTGACGTGAGTCCGTCCAGCCGTAGTCCGGCATCGGCGTGCCCTGGGCGGTGTACCACGACAGGTCGGCGATGGAGTCCCCGCCGAAGGGTCGCCCGGTCGCGAAGGAGTCGGGGCGCAGCACCGGGTGCGCCTTGCGCAGGGCGATCAGCCAGGAGACGGCGTCGATCTGGGCCTGCTGGCCCTCGGCCAGGTCCCAGTCGACCCAGGAGATCGGGCCGTCTTGGCAGTAGGCGTTGTTGTTGCCGTACTGGGTGCGTCCGAACTCGTCGCCGCCCGTGAGCATGGGCGTTCCCGAGGAGACGAACATGGTGGCCAGGATGTTGCGCTGCGAGCGCGCGCGCAGCTGCGCGATCGGCATGTTGGCCAGGATTCGGTAGGGCGTCGCGGAATCAGGGTGGGTCGCGCCCGACGCGAGCGTTCCCTCGAGGCCGTGGTTCCACGAGCGGTTATCGTCTGAGCCGTCGCGGTTGTTCTCGAGATTGTCCTTGTTGTGCTTGTGGTCGTAGGCGGTCATGTCCGCCAGGGTGAAGCCATCGTGCGCGGTCACGAAGTTAATGGAGGCGCGCGGTCCGCGCAGCCGACCCAGCCCATGATCAAAGACGTCCCGGGATCCGGACAAGCGGGTCGCCAGGTCGTTGGGGCCGAACACGATGTGGCCCGAGGCCTGGGCGCGCACATCCGCCAGCCAGAAGTTACGCAGGGCACCACGGTAGTGGTCGTTCCACTCGGAGAATGGAACGGGAAAGTTGCCGGTTTGCCAGCCGCCGGGGCCGACGTCCCAAGGCTCGGCAATGAGCTTGGTGTGGGCCAGGATGTCGTCCGTGGCCATCGCGATGAGGAGCGGGTGCATCGGGCTAAAGCCGGTGGCAAAACGCCCCAGCGTCGCAGCCAGGTCGAAGCGGAAGCCGTCCACTCCCATGTCGCGCACCCAGTAGCGCAGCGAGTCGAGGACCATCTGGATAGTCCGGGGATTGTCCATGTTCATCGTGTTGCCGGTGCCGGTCACGTCGATGCTCTGAACCGGGCGTGAGTTCGTGTGACGGTAGTACATGTCGGAGTCCAGGCCGCGCCACGACAGGGAGGGGCCTGCGTCTCCGCCTTCGCAGGTGTGGTTGTAGACGACGTCGAGGATGACCTCAATGCCTGCCTTGTGCAGGAGGGAGACCATTCCGCGGAACTCGTCGACGACGGCCTGGGCACCGCGGGCCCGCGAGTCGGCGGTCGCGTAGGAGGGTTCGGGCGCGAAGAAGGACAGCGTCGAGTAGCCCCAGTAGTTCGTCAGGCCACGCTCGGTGAGGAAAGGCTCATCGCACTTGGCGTGGATCGGCAGCAGCTCCACGGCCGTAACTCCCAGGTCCTTGAGGTAGGACACGGACGCCGGGTGGGCCAGGCCCGCGTAGGTGCCGCGCAGAGGCTCGGGCACGCCGGGCATGTTCTTGGTGAATCCCTTGACGTGGATCTCGTAGATGACCGAGGTCTCCCAGGGGATGTCGGGCTGGGGGATGATCGGGAAGGAGGGCTCGACCACGACCGAGCGCGGCATGTAGGGAGCGGAATCGATGGGGGAGCGACGCATCGGGTATTCCGACGGGTACAGATCCTCGTCCACGCTGTGGGCGTACACGGCGGGCTTCATGTCCACGAACCCGTCCACGCCGCGCCCGTAGGGGTCCAGCAGGAGCTTGTGGGAGTTAAAGAACTTGCCGCCGTCCGGGTCCCAGGTGCCGTGCGCGCGGAATCCATAGCGTGTGCCCGCACCGTAGCCCGGAATGTGCCCGTGCCACACGCCGGTCTTCGGACCCAGCAGAGCGAAGCGCGTCTCAGCCCCGGCCTCGTCGAAGATGCACATGTCCACCCCCGAGGCGTTGCGCGCGATCACCGCGACGTCGAGCCCGTCGCCCGACGGGTAGACGCCCAGGCTGGTGGGCTGCGGGTTAGGTTCGGTGACGCGCCGTGTGGGAGCAGGGGACGAGCCGGATCGCTCGGACATAAAAATGCGCCTCTTCCTGGTGAACCCCTGATGGAGTCATTGCCTCATAAATATAGTTGCCCCCCATCATACGTGACCGACAACAAGGCGGTCGGATCGTCGGGAAAAAGACCTATGGGAAGGCGCATAGAACGTGCGCACACACAGGAGGGTGCCCCGCGCGCGGACTGTGGTGTGCGCCGGTGAGGTGACCCTCATATGGGCGAGGGGCCAGGAATGTGGCACGCTAGAAGCCATGAGAATTGTCGTGTGTGTGAAGCATGTCCCAGACATGCAGTCCGAACGCCGTTTTGAGGGCGGCCGCCTGGTGCGCGGTGAGGACGATGTGCTCAACGAACTGGATGAGAACGCCATCGAGGCTGCGGTCCAGCTCAAGGAAAACGAAGAGGACGCTGGCCGCGAGGCCGAGGTCATCGCCCTGACCATGGGCCCCGAGGACGCCGAGGACGCGCTCATGCGCGCCCTGCAAATGGGCGCGGACCGCGCCTTCCTGGTCTCTGACGAGTTCCTCGAGGGCTCCGACGTTATTACGACGGCCTCCGTGCTCTCCGTCGCGATCGCGAAGATCTCCGACGAGTGCGGCCCCGTCGACCTGGTTGTCACCGGCATGGCGTCCCTCGACGCGATGACCTCCATGCTGCCCGGCGCCCTGGCCGCCAAGGCCCACATGCCGTTGCTGGGCCTGGCCCGCACGCTGAGCGTCGAGGACGGCGTCGCCACGATCGAACGCTCCGTTGACGGCTTTACCGAGACGCTGCGCGCGGCCCTGCCCGCCGTCGTCTCCGTGACCGACCAGATCAACGAGCCGCGCTACCCGGCCTTCGCGGCGATGAAGGCCGCGCGCAAGAAGCCCCTGGACCAGTGGGGCATCGACGACCTCGTCGAGGTTCCCGGCGGGCAGGATCTGGTGCTTCGCCGCGCGCTGACCTCCGTGACCTTCAGCGAGGAGAACGTGCGCGATGGTTCGGGCACGATCATCCAGGACGCCGGCGAGGGCGGGCGTGCGCTGGCCGACTACATTCTTTCGGTGGTGAAGTGACATGACGCAGCAGATGAGTTCCCCGATCCTTGTCCTGGCCGACCAGTCCGGGACGCACCTGACGTCCCTGGCCCGCCAGGCGGTCACCCTGGCCGCTTCCCTGACCTCCGCCGACGTCGTCGCCCTGTCTGTGGCCCCCACGCCGGACGTGGCAGCCCTGTCCGAGCTGGGCGCGACCCGCGTGCTGCACGCCGACCTGGGTCCCTCCGGTCATTCCTCGGTGGTTGCCTCCGACGCGGTCATCGCCGCGCTGGGCACCGACTCCTACGGCCTCGTGCTGCTGTGCTCGGACTACCGTGGCCGCGAGATTGCCGGTCGCGTCGCCGCCCTGACCGAGGCCGGCGTCATCTCCGGTGCCTCCTCCGTGTCCTTCGACGGTGGCGTCCTCCAGGTCGGCAAGACCGCTCTGGGTGGCTCCTGGTCGATGGGCATCGTCCTGGAGGGCCAGACCCCCATCGTGGGTATTTCCTCCGGCGTCATTGACGAGGCCCCGGTGGCCTCGCCCGCCTCCCTGACCCCCGAGCCGTTGGCCGTCGAGCTGAGCGCGGAAGCAGCGGCGGTTGAGGTCGTGTCCTTCGTGGCAGACGAGGAGGACGGCGTGTCCCTGACCGACGCCTCCACCGTCGTGTGTGGCGGCCGTGGCGTCGACGGCGACTTTGAGCTGGTCCGCTCCCTGGCTGGCGCCCTGGGTGGCGCCGTGGGCGCGACCCGCGTGGCCTGCGACGAGGGCTGGGCCCCGCGATCCGAGCAGATCGGCCAGACCGGTCTGACTGTCACCCCGAACCTGTACATCGGCCTGGGTGTCTCCGGCGCGATCCACCACACGGTGGGCATGCAGTCCGCCGCCCACATCGTCGCCGTGTGTGACGACCCGGACGCCCCGATCTTCGAGATCGCGGACTTCGGCGTGGTCGGCGACGTCACCGAGGTGGTCCCGGCCGCCCTGGCGATCATCGAGGAGGCGCGCTCCCAGGCGTGAGCGTCTACCTCGACCACGCGGCCACGACGCCGCTGCGCGAGTGTGCGCTTGACGCGTGGACCCGCGCCCAGCGTGACCTGGCTGCAACTCCCGGCAATCCCGCCGCCCTCCACTTCGGAGGGCGGCGGGCCCGTCGCATGCTCGACGACGCGCGCGAACAGGTCGCTCGCGCCCTGGGCGCGGACATCCACGAGGTCATCTTCACCTCGGGGGCAACGGAATCCGACGCGCTCGGCGTCATGGCGGCGGCCCGGGGAATGCGCGGCCGTGACGGTGAGCGCGACCTGATCGTCGTCTCCGGCCTCGAGCACGACGCGGTTGCCCATCAGCGCGAGGTTGCCTCTCGTGAGGGCTTCTCCTGGGAGGTTCTGCCCGTGGATGCGGGTGGCCGCTCGGTGCTGCCCGCTGGGTCCGGTGACGACCTGCCTGGCGTGCCCGAGGACGGCGCCCCGGCCTCGTGGGAGGGGCGCCTCGCGCTCGGCTCCATGACCCTCGTGTCCTCCGAGATTGGCACGATTCAGCCGGTCGCAGACTTCGCTGAGCTCATGCACGCCAGCGGAGGCCTCGTCCATTCCGATGCCGCCCAAGCCATCCCCACACTGGACGTGTCCTTTGCGGAACTCGGCCTGGATCTCATGAGCGTGGGCGGACACAAGGTCGGTGCCCCCGCTGGCATCGGCGTTCTCCTCGCCCGGCGTGGCATCCCCATGACGACTGACCGGCCCGGCGGTGGCCACGAGCGATCGATTCGCTCGGGCACGCCCGACGTCGCGGGCGCCTGCGCGCTCGCAGCCGCACTCACCGAGGTCGTCGCCGAGCGCTCAGCTTTCGCCGCCCGCGCGGCCGACCTGCGCGCGCACCTGCTGTCCCACCTGCCGGAGGGAACGTATCCGACCGTGGGGGAGTCGGCCTCGTCGAGCGCGATCATCCACTTGTCCCTGCCCACCGCCCGCCCCGAGGCCGTGCTCATGGCCTTCGACATGGCCGGGATCGCCGTGTCCGCCGGGTCCGCCTGTCACGCGGGGGTCACGCGCCCCTCCGAGATCGTCATGGCGATGGGCCGCAGCGAGGAGCAGGCGCTCGGCGTCCTTCGTGTCTCGCTCGGCCATGAGACGACCCGCGACGATATCGACGCCTTCCTGGCCGCCCTGCCCGTGGCTATCCGCGCGGGTGCCGCCCTGGACGGCGTCGCCCACGTGCGTAACGAACGAAACGAGGGACGCTAGATGCGAGTTCTGGCAGCACTGTCCGGCGGCGTGGACTCCGCCGTCGCCGCCGCGAAGGCCGTGGAAGCCGGGCACGACGTCGTCGGCGTCCACATGGCCCTGTCCTCCCAGCCCCAGGAGTGCCGCATCGGATCGCGCGGATGCTGCTCGATCGAGGACGCCGGGGACGCTGCGCGCGCCGCCGAGATCATCGGCATCCCCTTCTACGTGTGGGACCTGGCGAGCGAATTTGAGCAGACCGTCATCACCGACTTCGTCGCCCAGTACAAGGCCGGGCGCACCCCCAACCCCTGCGTGCGCTGCAACGAGTTCGTCAAGTTCCGCGAGCTCGCCAGCCGCGCCCGGGCGCTCGGCTTCGATGCGGTGTGCACCGGCCACTACGCCGCCATCGTCGATGGCGAAGCTGGGCCCGAGCTGCACCGCGGCGCCGACAACCTCAAGGACCAGTCCTACGTGCTGGCCGTCATGGGCTCCGAGGAACTGACCCGCGTCGTCCTGCCGCTGGGGGATGCCCCCAACAAGGCGTGGGTACGCGCCGAGGCCGAGCGCCTGGGCCTGGGCGTGTCCAACAAGCCCGACTCCTACGACATCTGCTTTATCCCCGACGGGGACACCCAGGGCTTCCTCCGCGCCCACCTGGGCAGCGCGCAGGGGGACATCGTGACCCCCGAGGGGGACGTGCTGGGCCAGCATGAGGGCTACTGGAACTACACGGTCGGCCAACGCAAGGGCCTGGGGATCGGCGCGCCCGCCCCCGACGGGCGTCCTCGATACGTCCTGGAGACGCGGCCGGAGACCAACCAGGTCGTCGTCGGCGCCTCCGAGCTGCTGTCCATTTCGCGCATCGACGCGACCGACGCCGTGTGGCTGGCCTCCGACGACGACGCAGCCGACGCCGCCGACCTCTTCGTACAGCTGCGCGCTCACGGCGCGCCCGTACCCGTGGCCCGGCTGCGGCGCGACGCGGAGCGGATCGAGGTTGAGCTCGAGGAGAGCGCGCGTGGCGTGGCCCGCGGCCAGTCCATGGTCGTCTACCGGGGCACCCGAGTCCTGGGCGAAGGCACCATCAACGCGACCGCGCGCTGAGGCTCGCTGTGCGCACGGCTTTGCCGGGTCCTCCCGCCGCTCTTGACAGGTGTGCCTCCCAGCTCGCCGTTCGCGAGAGTGAACGTGCTACCCGAGTCGGCGCCGGCCTCGTCCCCGCGGTGTTCGGACGGGGCCGCGACCATCGGCTAGACTGGGGTGCGCGCGCGAGTGGCGGAATTGGCAGACGCGCTGGATTTAGGTTCCAGTGTCCTTGACGTGTGGGTTCGAGTCCCATCTCGCGCACAGGGTGGCCCCCTCGCAGCGGGGGAGAGCTCCCCATAGACTGAGGGGCATGAGCACTTTGGATATCGGCCAGCAGGCCCCCGATTTCACCGTCGAAACCACCCAGGGAACCCTCACCCTGTCCGACCTCCTCGCCGCCTCCTCGCGCGGCGTCGTCGTCTACTTCTACCCGAAGGCCTCCACGCCCGGCTGCACGAAGGAGGCCTGCGATTTCCGCGATTCCCTCGCCTCCTTGCAGGGGGCTGGCTACTCGGTGATCGGCGTGTCCGCCGACTCGATGGCTGCGCTTGAGCGCTTCACGGAGAAGCAGTCCCTCACCTTCCCGCTGGCTTCCGATCCTGAGCACCATATTCTCGAGGCGTACGGCGCGTGGGGTGAGAAGAAGAACTACGGGCGCACCTACGTGGGCATCATTCGCTCGACCGTGGTTGTCGCTCCTGATGGCACCGTGGCGCTGGCGCAGTACAACGTCAAGGCGACCGGGCACGTCGCGCGGCTGCGCAAGGCTCTGGGTATCGACTAACCTCTTGCTTCCTGAGTAATCAACGCTTATGCTTGTTCGACAAGTACAAGTGTCGTGTTGATGGAGGACTCATGGGGGCTGCAACGCCGGACGCATATCGGGTCGGCGCGGGATCGGCGACGCCGGACTATCCGGGCGGCGTGCCCGCGCGCTCGCCCGAGCAACCCGTCATGCCCGGCACCCCCTCAGCCACCGTGCCAGTAGCAAAGGAAACCTTCGCTCCCGCGGCCTCGTCCGTGCTCAAGGATGGGCACCCGCAGATCGCTGCGCTGTCTCCCGACGTCGAACGCACCATCATCGCGCGCGTTCCGCCTCGCGACAGGTACCCGTCGATCTCCAAGTCCTCACCGATTACCAAGCCCACCCCTGTCGTCAGGTCTGCGCCCAAGGATGAGTACACCTCGGCGGTCGTGACCCCCTCCGCCTCCACCTACCCTCAGCGAAGCGCGGAGCCTTCCGCTCCGGTGCGCCCGCCCGCGCTGCCCACCCCTCCGCTCAGCCGGTTCACGCCCCAGGATGTCACCTCCGAGGCGCGCGAGGAGGTCGCCTCCGACCGGGAATACGCGCATCACGACGAGGCCAATGCCCCCTTCTTTGGGGACGGCGGCGAAGACGACTGGAACGCGGAGCGTGACCTGCCCTCGCGGGCCGACGTCGCCCTGAGCAGGCGCCTGGGCCCCACCCGCGCCGTTCCCGGAGACCAGGTCGTCGCACGCCTGTCCGAGGCAGAGAAAGAACGACGCCGTGAGGCGCGCGCCTACCGTTACGAAGAACTGGACCAGCGCCCGCCGCTGCGTCGCGAACGCCCCAAGCGCCACAAGCGCATCAAGCGAGGCCTGGGCATGTTCGCCTTCGGATTCGTTCTCGCCCTGGTCCTGGCCGTGGGCGGCGTGATGGGCCTGTCCTACCTGCGCACCGTCGCCTCGGATAAGCTGGCGCACTCCCTGGACGCCTGCTCGGTCAACAGCCCCTACGCGCGCCTGGCAAGCGACAACACAACGCTGACGCTCGTGGCGTACGGCGAGGGGGCAAACGGCCTGTCGCAGACGGACTTCCGCTGCATCCTCGACCAGATCGATACTCCGTCCTCGGTGCGCGAACGCATGCTCATCACGCGGGCCGTCGACGGCACGCAGGATGATGTGTGGGGTACCTACCGTGCGACCTGGACGTATCACCCGGAGGACGGACTCAACGTCGTCCTCGCCATCCGCTAGGCTCGACTCTTGCCCTGCGAGCGGGTCATGTCCTGAGATATCTTCCCGGCACGTGACATGCGCGTCATAGCATTGACGGGTATGTCAATGCGCGAAGGAGACTCTCATGTCCGATGCATCCCCGGCTGCGCCGATCGGCGACGATACCGCCCTGGCGATCCGAGGCCTCGTCAAGATTTATGGCAACCTCATCGCGGTCGCCGACCTGTCCCTCGATATCCCGACCGGATCCTTTTACGGCATCGTCGGGCCCAACGGCGCGGGTAAGACGACGACGCTCACGATGGCCACCGGCCTGCTCACTCCCGACAAGGGCACCGCCTACGTGCACGGTGTCGACGTGTGGGGCGACACGCAGCGAGCGCGCGGCCTGCTTGGCGTGATGCCCGACGGCATGCGCCTGCTTGACCGCCTCTCCGGCCCGGACTTCCTCGTCCACGTGGGCATGCTCCACGGCCTGGACGCCTCCGTCGCCCGCGAGCGCGCCCACGAGCTCCTGGCCGCTCTCGACTTGGCCGAGGCGGGCAAGAAGCTCATCAGCGACTACTCGGCCGGCATGACGAAGAAGATCGCGCTTGCCGCGGCCCTCATCCACTCTCCGCGAGTCCTGGTCCTCGACGAGCCCTTCGAGGCCGTCGACCCCGTGTCCGCGACCAACATTCGTCAGATCCTCACGGACTATACGAAGCGCGGCGGCACCGTCATCCTGTCCTCGCACGTGATGGCGACCGTCCAGCAGCTGTGCACGCACGTCGCCATCATCGACAAGGGGCGCGTGCTCGTCGCCGGAACCACCGACGAGGTCGCCCAGGGCGGCGACCTGGGGGAGCGCTTCACCTCCCTGGTCGGAGGCGTCCACTCCGAGGAAGGCCTGTCGTGGTTGGGCAACTGATCCGCCTCAAGCTCCGCATCATCTGGAACACGGTTCGCCGCCAGACTGCCGTGCTGGTGCTGGCCGCCCTCGGCGTCCTGTACTTCGGTGGGATCTATGCGTCCGTGCTCGTGGGCACAGCATTCCTTGCTCAATCCGAGGGAGCAGCGACCCTTGCGGCGGTGCTGCCCATCGTGGGTCCCGTTGTCGTCGTCCTGTGGCTGATCCTGCCCATTGCGTTTGCCTCGATGGACAACTCACTCGATCCCGTGCGTCTGTCGCCCTACGTGGGGCCGAGCAAGCGGCTGGGGGCGGCACTGGTCGCCGCGACCGCTGTGGGGCCCGGCGGCGTCATGTCCGCCATGGCGCTTCTCGTTCCCGTGTGGTTTGCGTTGTGGCGGGCCCAATGGGTGGCGGCCCTCGGCTGGCTGGTCGCGGGCATCGTCACCCTTCCTCTTGCGGTGCTGTGGGCGCGTGCGGTCGGCACCTGGTTCGCGGTGCGTATCGATAGCTCGGGCAAGAAGGACGCCGTCACGATGGTCGGCTTCATCGCCTTTTTCGTGGTGCTGACCCCGCTGGGTTACTGGATGAAGCTCCTGTCGGATAACTTCTCGCTGGAGCTGTTCCAAGCCGGGCTGAACGTCGCGCTGTGGTCGCCCGTTGGCGCTCCCTTCGGCGTTGTTGTCTCCCTGCTCGAGGGGGCGTGGGGTGCCGCCTGCATCCGCGCCCTCGTCACGCTGGCCACGGCTGTTGTCGGCTGGCGTGTCTGGCTGGCCGTCCTACGTCCCGTCATGAGCGGCTACGCGGGTGAGATCAGTGCCGACGCGCAGCGGGCCATCAACGAGGGACGTTATCTCATCGACGAGTCCGCCGAGCAGGAGGCGCGAGGCCAACGGACCGCGGCGTCGCGTTCGGCTGGCCTGCGCAGCGTCGATACCTTCACGCGCCTCGGTATCGGCGTGCGCTCGGCGTCTTTGGCGGCGCGCACGCTGCGCTACTGGATCGTGGATCCGCGCCTCAACATGAACATGGTGTTCGCTATTCTCTTCCCGATCATCGGGGTGCTCTTGGGGCGCGTGGCGGTCGATGGGCAGCAGGTGCTCTTCACGGGGATCTTCCTCTACCTCGTGCCCGTGACCATGGGCCTGAGCGTGGGAGCGCTCATGCAATTCGACTCGACGGGTGCCTGGATCGTCATCTCCTCGGGGATGAGCGGCCGGGAGGAACGCCGCGGACGCCTCGTCGGTTCCCTCGTCGTCCTCGTGCCCCAGGCGCTCGGATACCTCATCC
>CABKMZ010000006.1 GCA_902373545.1 uncultured Actinomyces sp.
CATCGTTGGAATTCTGCGGTTTTCTCGATACCTATGAAAAGTTAGGGTACCCAAATTACGTGCGAGTTTTGGTTGATGAGGCGCCCAAGGCGAACTCCTGTGTTCGATCGTCGTCCCACGACACTGCCCACGATCCCCGGGACGCTTCGAACACCACCCCCACACCCCACAATGCGAAGAGCCAGAAAAGTCGCACGTAATTCCCCCGAGAGTATTTCAGGATTTGAAATCTGATCGTTGGAATCATGCGGTTTTCTCGATCCCTAAGAAAAGTGAGGGGACCCAAATTACGTGCGACATTGTGGGGGAACTATGTGCGGTGGGTGCAGCCCGCCACGGCCTCGTCCGGGCAGACGAACGCGCCCAGGCAGCCTGCACAGCAGACGCCTGGGCGCGCGAAGGAGGATCAGGCCTCGACGGCCTCGGTTCGGGGCTTCTCGTCGACTTCTTCGCGAGTGAGCAGGAGCCCGAACGTGATGGCCGCCGCGAAGCACACCGTGCCGAGCGCCCAGACCATGTTCGGGCCAACGGGCGCGCCCGGCCACCACCACACGGCCGTCTTACTCATGTTGAACATGAGGACCGAGGATCCGTGCGTGTAGCGCAGCAGCAGCACGAAGAGCGCCCAGAAATGCGTGCCCACCAGCAGCACTCCCACAGCAGCCGCCTGCGGGCGCGAGAGGGTACGCTCGCGGCGCTCCATCGTCAGCATGAAGAAGAGGAAGACGATCCACAGCGGCATCATGTAACGAGGCTGGTAGGTCGCGACGTTGTTGAAGCCCTGGAGAATGCCGAGGAGCGTGGGCACGCCCGCCATTGCGCCGACCAGCATGAGCAGCGTCATCGCCTTGCGCCACGACCACGTGCGCGCACCGGCGACAAACACGGCGCCGGCGATCACGAGGCCAACCGTGGACACGGAGCCGTTGTAGTCCACGTCGAGCCAACCCGGACCCCAGCGGTAGCCGTAGAAACCGGCGAGGTACTGGGGCAGGTAGGACATGTTGTCGCCGATCAGTGAGATCAGCGAACGCGGCTCACCCTCCGCCGTGGCCAGGTGGGTGGAGGCCACGTTCGTGGAGCGCATGATGATGATGCCGATGATCGAGGAGACGACGGCGAGCAGCGCCTCGGGCCAACGATCTCGACGCCAGCGCACCGCGAAGGCCAGCGCGGCGGTGACGACGAACAGGAAGAAGGCCGAGTCGCCGCGCGACGTGCACGCCAGGACAGCACCCAGCGCGGCCGCGCCGATCAGGCACCAGCGGCGCCAGCCGAGCGACTGCGTGGCAGCCCACAGGCCGGCCGCGAACGCGAAGACACCGGTGAAGGCCCACGAGGAGGGGTTGTTGGACGCGATGAAGTAGATGCCCATGGGCGTCCACGCGGCCGGAATCGCCAAGACGTAGCCGCGGCGCATGGCGCTGGGCATGAGCGCGCCGATGGCGCCGATCAAGACGATCGCGATGCCGATGTTGATAAGACGCATCGTCACACCCGCCCGGTCGGCGTCGTGGGCGATGAAATGGTGATGGAACTGGTAGTAGCCCCACGGATAGTTGCCGTCGTCCCACCGGTCGGTGACCATCGTGCGGTCGTCGGAGTTGTTGAGCGCACACACGGCGGAATCCTCGCCGTGGAAGGCGTAGCAAGCGACCTTCGTGGAGGAAACGGACTCGGGAACGACCGGGCCGAACGTGCCGCGGTCCGTGTAGCCGGTCGAACAGCCGGACTCGCTCAGCGGGGGAGGACACCAGATGGAACCCAGGTGATAGTCATCGTCCGGGGACGCGCCCAGGGGGGAGGACACGGCCCACGCGGCGCCCACGCCGCACACCGATAGGACGAGGCCGATGACGCCCATGATGCGCCAGGCGCGCACGGGCAGCCCGAAGCGGCGCGCGGACGGAGCCGAGTGCTGCGCCGGGGCCTGCCGTGTGCGCTCCTCCTGTTTGGGGCGTTCCTCGCGGGAGGCACGGCCCTGGCGCGCGAGGGCTTCCTCGGGGGCGCTGCGCTCCTCCTTGGCGAGGTGTTCCTCTGTGGCGGGGCGGGCCTCGTCGGTGGGACGAGCCGCCTCGCGGGGCGCGTCGGCCTCCTGGGGCAGGTCCGTGTCCGAAGGGCGCTCCTCGCCTCGGGCGAACTCGGAGTCCTGGGAATGGTCAGATGTCGTCATGGAGAAAGAATCCTTGCTGTGACTGTGCTCCGGGGATCAGCGCCCGGCTGCGGCGCGGAAGGCCTGCGCATGGACAAGGGCGGCGCGCTCCCAGGTGAACTCCTCGGAGCGTGCGATGGCTGCCTGGCCCAGCTGCGCGCGGCGCGCCGGATCGTTCATCAGGTCGGTGAGGGCCTCGGCAATCGAATCGGGCGTGATGTCGCAGTAGGCGACGGCGTCGCCGCCGACCTCGGGCAGGGAGGTCAGGCGGGTGGTCAGCGTCGCGGCGCCGCAGCTCATGGCCTCCAGGACGGGCAGACCAAAGCCCTCGGCGATCGAGGGGTAGGCCAGCACGACGCAGCCGGAGAGGAAACCGGGCAGGTCCTCCAGGGGCAGGTAGCCGGGGCGCAGCACCGTCAGGTGCGAGGGGACCGAGGCCAGGGCGGGGTCGATGTCCTCGTCCCACCCCTTGCCGCCGGCCAGGACCAGCGCGGGCGGGTTCGGCATGTCGGCGACGGCCTTGGTCCAGCCGCGCACCAGGTTCGGCACGTTCTTACGCGGTTCCAGGGTGCCAAGGAAGCCGATGTACTCCTGGCCCTCCAGGCCCAGGGACTTCTTGACGCGGGCGCGCTCGTCGTCGTCGACGGGGTGGAAGATCGTCCGGTCCACGCCGTGGTAGGCGACGTAGAACTGCGAGGCCTGCCCGCCGGCGTACTTGATCGTCTCGTCGCGCGTGGCCTCCGAGGGCACCACGAGGGCCGAAGCGCGGCGGATCGCGCGGCGGATCGCGAAGGTGAAGAACTTCTGCTTCATGCGCGAGTGCGCCTGCGGGTGAGAGAAGAAGGTCGCGTCGTGCAACGTGATGACGACGGGAACGCCCGGGAACTGCGGGCAGGTGTAGTGGGGGGAGTGGAGCACGTCGGGGCGGACCTTGCGGATGAGGGAAGGCAGCCCCGTCTGCTCCCATGCCATGCGCATCGGACGCGACTCGAAACGAGTGGAAATCGGGATGATGCGAGCCGAGGGCAGGCGCGTGGCGAAGTGCTCCGCGTCGCGCTCTTGCACCGCCATCGTGAGTTTAACGCCCTGGGCCTCCAGTTCGGGCACCAGATCGTCCACGTAGCGGCCCACTCCGCCGAGGTTCGCGGGGATCGCGGTGGCGTCCATGAGGACGTGGACGGGTTTGGACGGCAGGGAGGAAGGCATCATGATCTCCGGTCGTTGCGAGGGGTTTTCTCATTGTATGCCACGACGTGGCCGGGCAGACTCTGACATGCATCTCAACTATCCTGTAGATATGAGTGTGCGCATCGGAATGGTCGTTGAACAGATGTGGCAGCCCGTGCCCGGTGGCTCGGGACGATACATCGTAGAGGTCGCCTCCCGCCTGGCATCCCAGGGGGTGCGCGCCGTGGGTATCGCCGCGCGCCACGGAAGAAACGAGGCCAGCCCCCAGCAGGTGGGACTGTCGATCCCTGTGCTCAACTCCGCGTTGCCGCGCCGGGCGCTGTACGCCGCCTGGGATCGCCTCGCCACGCCCAGCGCGGACCGGATGCTCGGCGTGCGCTCGGGCAGGGGAGCGCAGGTCCTGCACGCGACCACCTGGGCGATCCCCCCGACGTCGCTCCCGTTGGCCGTCACCGTCCACGACGTCGCCTTCCTGCGCGATGCTAGCCACTTCACCGCCCACGGGGCCGCCTACTTTAACCGCGCCCTGGACATCACCAAGCGCCGCGCCGACGCGGTCATCGTCCCCTCCGAGGCCACCGCGCGCGACTGCGTCGAGGCGGGCATCGACGAGTCCATCATCACGGTCATCCCCCACGGCCTGACCCACACGCCCGTCACCGACGCTCAGGTGGAGGACTTCCGCGCCCGCCACGGCCTGGCCCGGCCCTACATCCTGTGGGTGGGCACGCGCGAGCCCCGCAAGAACCTGGCGACGCTGCTGCGCGCCTACCGAGCCATGGCCTCGTCCACGGACCTTGACCTGGTCCTCGTGGGGCCCGCCGGGTGGGGCGAAGACCCCGAATGGGGGGACTTGCCCGAGGCGCGCACCCACGTCCTGGGTCGCCTGGACGACACCGACCTGGCCTGCGCGTATGCGGGCGCGCGCGTCTTCACCTTCCCCTCGATCTGGGAGGGCTTCGGCCTTCCCGTCCTCGAGGCCATGGCGCACGGCACGCCCGTCGTCACCTCCGCCGACACCTGCATGGCCGAGATTACGGGCACAGACGCGGGGCTCCTCGTGCCGGCGACCGACCCCGATGCGCTCGCGGGCGCCCTGGAAGCCGCCGCGGGACGCGAGCATGACCGCCTGGCCGCAGCCGGCCTCGTGCGGGCCCGCGACTACACGTGGGAGGCCTCCGCGGCCGCCCACGCCCGCCTCTACGAGTCCCTGGCGGTGACCCCGTGAGCGCCCCGACCACCCACAACGCAGCGCCGGCGGGACAGGGGAGGGGAGCGCGACGCAGCGCCCGCGTCGTCCTCGTCAACTGGAAAAACGCGCCCCTGACACTGCGCGCCGCCCGGTCGATCGCCCCCCAGCTGAGGGCGCGCGACACCCTGATCCTGGTCGACAACGGCTCGGGGGACGACTCCCTCGACGTCCTGGCCGCGCACCTGCCCGAGCTGCGCGCGCTCGCGGGCGCTGGCCCCGGCTCGAGCGCGCCCGGCGCCGCCGTGGAGATCGTCAACGCGGGCGTCAACGACGGCTTTGGCGCGGGCGTCATGGCGGGGGCGAGCGACCTGCGCGAGGGGGCCCTCGTGCTGCTCAACAACGACGCGACGGTGCGCGACGGCTTTCTTGACGCGCTCCTGGACCCGCTGGCCGACCCAATGGTCGGGGCGACGACCGCCCTCATTCTCCTGGCCGGACGCTACCGCGAGGCGCGCGACGACGAGGCCGTGGCCCTGAGCGGGAACGGTCCCACGCGCTGGGTGCGACTCAGTGACGACGAGGCCCGGGCCGGGCTGGGCGCAATCCTGGTCAACTCAACCGGTAACATCGTGGATTCTTCCGGCAACGGCCAGGACCGCGACTGGCTGGTGCCGGTCGCACAGCTCGCCGCCCCCGAACAAGTCTTCGGCATCTGCGGGGGCGCGTGCGCGATCCGACGCGACGCCTGGGAGGAAGTCGGCGGCATCCGCACCGACCTGTTCATGTACTACGAGGACACGGACCTGTCCTACAAGCTACGCGAGGCCGGATACGACGTGCGCTTCGTGCGCCAGGCCGTCGTGGACCACGAGCACGCGGCCTCCTCGGACGCAACCTCGCCCATGTTCGCTCGTGTCAACGCCCGCAACCGCCTGATCGTCGCTGCCGAGCACGCCTCGTGGCAGGTGATTACCTCGGCGCTGGTGCGCTCCGTCGTGCGAGCCGCGCGCGCCGGATTCCGCGGTCCGGCCGCCCACGGTGTCGCTCAGGGAATCGCCGCCATTCCGGGTGCTTTGCGCCGCCGGCACGCGCGCAATTCGCGCCGAGCCGGCGCTCACCTTCGCTGACTCCTTGTCGCACAGGAAACGCTGAAAAGTGAGTAATGATACAGTGCTGGGGGTAGGGATGGATCACTCCTCGGTCAAGTCCGATCCCCTCAGGCGCTAAACTGTCGAACATGACACAGACGAATCCGCTGGTGCGTAAGTTCGCGAAGGGTGCCTCCTACCTCAAACGACACGGGGGTCGCATGACGGCAGCCCGTCTCTTGCAGGGGCTGGGCAATCAGATTGCTAACTCCGGTAAGGGCAAAGGCAAGGGACAGTACCCGCTTGGGATGCTCGTCAAGTTTGCTGACGCCGCCGCCCTCGACTGGGTGAGCGAGCCTGACTGGAAGAAGGATCCGCGCCCCGTGGGCGAGGGCCCGTACGTGACGGCGTGGATCATGTCGCCCCCCGGGGAGTCCTCCGGCGGACACCAGAACATCTTCCGTTTCCTGTCCTACCTGGAGGCCGCCGGCCACCGGGTCAAGATTTTCCTCTACTGGTCCCAGTCGATTCCCGTCGACGCCGACCGCGTGCGCGACATGATCGAGCGCTCCAGCAACTATCCCAACCTCAAGGCGACCTACGCCCTGTACGATCCGGCTGTCGGCGTCGGCGATGACGTCGACGCGATCTTCGCGACCGGCTGGGAAACCGCCTACCCCGCCTACCTGGATCGCTCGCGCGCCCGCCGCTTCTACTTCGTCCAGGACTTCGAGCCCTCGTTCTACCCGGTCGGCTCGGAAAACCAGCTCGCCGAAAACACCTACCGCTTCGGTTTCGAGGCATTCACCGCGGGCAAGTGGCTGGCCACCAAGCTCCACGACGAATACGGCATGACGACACACCCCTTCGACTTCGCCGCCGAGATGACGCTGTACAAGCGCACGAACGATGAGCGCCGCAAGGACGTTTTCTTCTACGCGCGCCCGGTCACCATGCGCCGCGGATTCGAGCTGGGCTGCATGGTCCTGGCCGACGTCAAGAAGCGCCGCCCCGACATCCGCATCCACATGGCTGGCTGGGACGTGTCGGAGTGGAAGGTTCCCTTCGAGTACGTCAACCACGGTGCCATGAGCCTTGAGGAGCTCTCGCCCCTGTACAACAAGTGCGCGGTCGCTCTGGTCATGAGCCTGACGAATCTGTCGCTGCTCCCCCTCGAGCTGGCCTCGTGCGGCACGATCCCCGTCGTCAACGACGCGCCGAACAACAGGCTCGTCTCCGATAACCCGTGCATCGACTACGTTCCGCTCTCGCCCGGCGCCATGGCCACGGAGATCATCCGTGTCGTCGATGCCCCCGACCAAGTGGAGCGTTCGCGCGAGGCCGCCGCCTCTGCCACCACGCTCAGCTGGGAAGACTCCGGACGCCAGTTCGTCTCCGATTTTGAGGGGGCCATGAATGCCTAACATTCTGGTGGTCGGAGGAAATGGCTTCCTCGGCTCTCACCTCGTGGATGCGCTGGCCGCGCAGGAAGGCACGTTTATCCGCGCCTTCGACATGTTCGGCAACGGGGAGCACTGGAAGGCCTCGGGAGTCGAGGCCTTCGACGGGAACTTCCTGAACACCGACGACATCGCGCGCGCCGTGTCGGGCATGGACGTCGTCGTGCATATGCTCTCCACGACGGATCCCGCGACGGCCGAAAACGACCCGACGCTGGACGTGCGCACCAACATCCAGGGCAGCATCGATCTGTTCCGCGCGTGCGTGGACGCCGGGGTCGGCCACGTGTACTACGCCTCGAGCGGCGGCACGATCTACGGCGACCAGGACAAGGAAAGCTACTGCGAGGACGATCGCACCCTGCCGGTGTCCCCCTACGGCATCGGTAAGCTCACCATCGAGAACTACATGCGCTTCTTCGCGCGCAAGTATGACCTGAAATCGACGTCGCTGCGCATCTCGAACCCATACGGCACGCGCCAGAACCCGCACAAGCGCCAGGGCATCATCCCGATCTTCCTGCGCCACGTGCTCAACGGCGAGGCGCTGACCGTCATGGGGGACGGCTCCATGTTCCGCGACTACATCTACGTGGAAGACTTCGCGACCATCGTCTCCACGATGATCGCGCGCGGTGCCTCGCGTTCCGTCTACAACATCGGATCGGGACGCAAGACCACCGTTTCCGAGATCGTCGCCTCCATCGAGCGCGTCACCGGGACGACGCCCGCGATTGAGCACATCCCCACCCCCTCGACCTACCTCCTCGGATCCGTGCTCAACACGGAACGAGTCAACAACGAATTTGGCCCCTTCACAATGACGCCGCTCGACGAGGGGATCGCGAAAACCTGGCAGGAGATTCAAGCGCATGGTTACTAAATCGGACTACGTGGACGCGAAGGACGCCTCGCTGGACGCCAGCGTCGTCATTCTGACCTACAACGGCGAGCAACATATCGACGAGATCCTCGCCTCGCTGACGAACCAGCGTTTCGACGGCACCTACGAGATCCTCGTCATCGACTCCGGCTCGACCGACTCCACGCTCGACCTCATCGCGAAGTACCCGTCCGTGCGCCTGGTGCAGATCCCCAACAGCGAGTTCGGGCACGGCAAGACCCGTAACCTCGGCGCGCACCTGGCCAAGGGCCGCATCGTCGCCTACCTGACGCACGACGCCACCCCGGCCTCGGACAGGTGGCTCCACGAGATCACCGCGCCGTTTGCGATCTCCGACCGCATCGTCGCCGTCATGGGCGCCCAGATCCCGCGCCCGGACGCCTTCCCGCTGCTGCGCTACGAGATCAAGGGCGTCTTCAACGGCTTCGGCCCGGGCTTTGGCACCACCCTGTTCTACGAGGACGACTTCATCCAGGACGAGGGCGTGCGCAACGCCGTCACCTTCTACTCCGACGTGAACTCCGCCGCCCGCAAGGACATTCTCACCGGCGAGGTTCCCTACCGTGACGTCTCCTACGCCGAGGACCAGCTCCTGGGCCGCGACGTCATCGCGGCCGGATACATCAAGGCCTATGCACCGCGCGCCGCCGTCCTGCACTCCAACGAGATGACCGTCTCCGAGTACGACGACCGCATGTTCGAGGAGACCCAGGGCCTGCGCGAGGTCGGCATCGACGTCGCCATGCCCTCGATTCCGACGGTCGTCCGCATGGTCACGACGGGTATCCTCAAGGACGCCCTGCGCCTGGCCCGCGACCGCGAGGTGGGTAAGCGCCGCAAGATCAGCGGTTTCTTCCTCAATCCTGCCTACCACGTGCAGAAGTGGAGGGGCGTGCGCCGAGGTGTTCGCTCCCCGCTCAAGCGCTATGGTCAGTAAGGGACCAGACGGTCAGATATAGTGAGTTGGTATGACTGAATCAACGACCCCTTCCCCCGGGTCCTCGCTTGCACTGCGTGTTGAGCGCATCGAGGCCCAACCCCTGCGAGAGCTGGGTGACAAGAGCGGTCTGGTGGCGGGCACGAAGCGTGCGTTCGTCGACGTCTGGAACCGTCGAGAACTGCTGCGCCTGCTCATCAACCGCGAGCTCAAGGCCCGCTACAAGGACTCGAACCTCGGCTTCGTCTGGTCGCTGTTCAAGCCCCTGTCGCAGCTCCTCATCTACTTCATCGTCATCGGCCAGTTCCTGGGCGCGGCGAGGGGCATCCCGTCCTTCGCGATCTTCGTGTTCACCGGCCTGACGGCCTGGGGCTTCTTCCTCGAGGCAGTCACCGGCGGAACGGGATCAATCGTCGCCAACTCCGGCCTGGTGAAAAAGGTCTACCTGCCACGTGAGATTTTCCCGCTCTCGACGCTGGGAACATCCGCCGTCAACTCCGCGATTCAGCTGGCCATCCTGCTGGGCGCGATCCTTGTGACGGGCTCTCTCCCATCGGTGGCGCAGCTGGCCTACCTGCCCTTCGCTCTCATCGTGTTGGTCGTCTACGCGACCCTGTTCGGGCTGCTCCTGTCCGCGCTCAACGTCTACATGCGCGACATCCAGCACCTCATCGAGGTCATCACCTTCCTGGCGTTCTGGGCCTCGCCGATCGTCTACTCCTACAGCTACGTGCAAAAGGCTCTCGAGACGAACTACCCGATCGCGCACGAGATCTACCTGTCCAATCCCGTGACCTTAGCGATCCTCGGATTCCAGAAGTCGCTGTGGGCGGCTGGCGTCGACCAGCCCTACCCCTCGCACCTCATGATCCGCCTGGTCCTCGCGGCGCTTGTTGGCGTCGTCCTGATCTTCGGGGCGCACCGTGTCTTCGCTCGCCTCGAAGGCAACTTTGCTCAGGAGCTGTAATGTCAATGCCTGAAGTCGTCCGCGTTCAGGACGTTTCCAAGGTCTTCAAACTTCACCGGGACACCTCGGTCAAGGACCGCGTGCTGCACTCCTCACGCGCGCGGGTGGAGGAGTTCCACGCCCTCGACAACGTGAGCGTGGACGTGCGCCTCAACGAGTCCGTTGGCCTCATGGGCCACAACGGCTCCGGCAAGTCCACCCTGCTCAAGATCATGGGCTCCATCATCCGCCCGACCAGCGGCCGCGTGACCACCCGCGGGCGCATGGCCGCCCTCCTCGAGCTCGGCGCGGGTTTCCACCAGGACCTGACGGGACGCGAAAACGTGTTCCTCAACGCCTCGATCCTGGGCATGACGCGCGCGGAAACCGAAGCCGCCTTCGACGACATCGTCGCCTTCTCCGGCATCGAACAGTTCATCGACACCCAGGTGAAGTTCTACTCCTCGGGCATGTACGTGCGCCTCGCCTTCGCGGTCGCCGTCCACTCCGACCCCGACGTCCTCCTCGTCGATGAGGTCCTCGCGGTGGGTGACGAGCCCTTCCAGCGCAAGTGCATGGACAAGATCCATTCCTTCCAGACCGAGGGACGTGCCATCGTCCTCGTGTCCCACTCCGCCGAGCAGGTCGAGTCCGTGTGTACGCGCGGCGTCGTCCTGGACCACGGCAAGCTCGTCTTCGACGGCTCGACCTCGGATGCGGTGCGCATCCTGCGTGAGGGATTCCAGCGCGACGCGCTGGCCGCCCCCGTGCACACCGAGGAAACCGGCTTCATCACGATCCGCGACATTTCCATGACGGACCAGGGCGGCGAGCCCATCCGCGTGGCGCACACCGGCGACACGATCTGCATCCGCATGGACCTGACCGCCTCCAAGCGCATTGAAGACTGGGTGACCGCCTTCTCGCTGGATACCAACCTGGGTCAGAAGCTGCACTACTACAACTCGCGTAACTCCGGTGCGACCCTGCCCGCCATTGAGGGCGACGCGACGGTGATCATCACCGTGCCGACCCTCACCCTGGGCGAGGGCATGTATCGGATGAACGTGTCCATCGACGACGCCGGCGGGCAGCCCTTCGCTCAGCGCGACGGCGCCTGGGACCTCGTCGTTCAAGGAAATGGAATCGGCTCGGGACCCGTGGCGATGGATTCGTCCATCGCCGTCGAGTCCTAACGCGGCGCCTGCGCCAACCTGCGACCTGCCCCGCGTTTATGACCGTGCTGACGTACGGCATAATGGTGGCAGAGTCGATCGCACTCGACAACACAACCCGACACGCCCCTCGGGCGCGCAAAGGAGAAAACCCATGAAGATCGTCGTGACCGGCGGCGCCGGCTTTATCGGAGCGAATTTCGTTCATACGCTCCTCGAGGACCACCCGGACGTCGACGTCGTCGTCCTGGACAAGTTCACCTACGCGGGCAACCGCGCGTCCCTGACCGACGTTCCCGCCGAGCTGGCGTCGCGCCTGACCGTTGTCGAGGGCGACATCGCCGACGCCGATCTGGTCGACGGCGTCGTGGCCGGGGCCGATGCGGTCGTCCACTTCGCCGCGGAGTCCCACAACGACAACTCGCTGCTGGACCCCTCGCCTTTCATCCAGACGAACCTGGTGGGCACCTTCACCCTGCTGGAGGCCGTGCGCCGCCACAAGGTGCGCTTCCACCACATCTCCACCGACGAGGTGTATGGCGACCTGGAGCTGGACGATCCCGCGAAGTTCACGCCCACCACGCCCTACAACCCCTCCTCGCCCTACTCCTCCTCCAAGGCGGGTTCGGACCTGCTGGTGCGCGCCTGGGTGCGTTCCTTTGGCGTGGAGGCCACGATCTCGAACTGCTCGAACAACTACGGCCCCTACCAGCACATCGAGAAGTTCATCCCGCGCATGATCACGAACCGCCTGCGCGGCGTGCGTCCGCGCCTGTACGGCGACGGCCTGAACGTTCGCGACTGGATTCACGTGCGCGACCACAACACGGCCGTGTGGGACATCCTCATGAAGGGCCGCATCGGCGAGACCTACCTGATCGGCGCGGACGGGGAGACCAACAACCGCGACGTCGTGGCCATCCTCAACGAGCTGATGGGCTTTGCCCCCGACGATTTCGATCACGTCAACGACCGCCCGGGCCACGACCTGCGCTACGCGATCGACAACTCCAAGCTCGTCAACGAGCTGGGCTGGCAGCCGAAGTTCACGAACTTCCGCGACGGCCTGGCCGACACGATTGCCTGGTACACCGAGAACGAGGCCTGGTGGGCCCCGCTGAAGGAGGCCGTCGAGGCCAAGTACGCTGCCGAGGGGCACTGATCCCTTGGGCAACGTGACCCGAGACGACGGGAGGCCTCGTCCCCGCGTCACCGTCCTCATGGCCACCTATAACGGGATGGCCGAGGCCGGGGCGTGGCTCGATGAGCAGGTGGACTCCGTGCTCGCCCAGGTGGGCGTGGACGTCCGCCTCGTCGTCTCCGATGACGCGTCGAGCGACGGGACCCGCTCCCACCTTGAGGAGCGCGCCGCGTCCGATCCACGCATCACCGTGTTGCCCCAGCGCGACGGTCAACCCGGGGTGACGGGTAATTTTCTGCACCTGTTCACGACGCACGTTCCCGACGGCTCCTACGTGGCCTTCACGGATCAGGACGACGTGTGGCACACGGACAAGCTGGAGTCACAGCTGGGCCTGATGGACTCGACGGGGGCGGATGTTGTGTCCTCCAACGTGACGTCCTTCGAGTCCCTGCCCGGCGGCGGCGTGGGGGAGCGCCACCTCATACGTAAGTCGCAGCCGATGCGCGACTGGGATTTCCTCTTCGAGGCCGCCGGTCCCGGCTCGACGTACGTCTTTTCTCCCACAGCGCACAGCGCCCTCGTGGAGGTCATCAACCGTTTGGACTACTCGCGCATCGGCGTGCACGACTGGTACGTGTACGCCCTCGCGCGCGCGATTGGTCTGACCTGGGTCATCGGCGAGGAACCGACCCTGGAATACCGACAGCACGGGGGCAACGTCCAGGGAGCCAACTCCGGGTCCGGCGCGCGCGATGCACGCATGGAGAAGCTGCGCAACGGCTTCTACCGCAACCAGTTCATCCTGACGGCACGCGCCGCCCAGCAGGTCGGTGCCTTTGACGCCCCGCGTCGCATCGAGCTCGCGCAGATCCTGCGCGAACTCGAAGCTGACAGTCAGTGGGCGCGCCTGCGTTTCGCCCTGCGCTACCGCCAGATCCGGCGCGACCGCCTCGAGGGCATCAAGCTCGCGGCCGCCAGATTCTTGCGCGTCTGGTAAGCGCCGGGGCTGCCCCCTAGCGGGCGTAGCGGGCCAGCCCCGCGTCTACGGCCTCGGTGGTCACAATCTGCGCAAGCATCTCCGGCGAGACCTGCGTGGGGTCGATGAGCACCACGGAGCGTCCCGCCATCCACTGATCGAGCACTTGCCCGGCACCCGTGCGTCCCTCCCACAGCAGTGCGACGCGACCTCCGCTGAGGTTCGCGGGCGCGCGCAGGCCAGCCAGGGCCTCGTCACGGGCATCGGCGAGCAGGTCGGGTGTGTCGATGATGAGGGAGTCGGGCTGCATCGCGATTTCCGCCAGGGCGTCGACGGCCCCGCCGAGCTCGCCGTCCCACGCGACGGACAGGTAGGTGGGGGACTGGGCCAGGACGTGCGCTCCCGCCTCGAGGGCGGCTCTCGCCTCGGAGTCCACGGTGTTTGTGACCAGGAGGTCGCCGGGCAGCGGTCGGCGCGTGTCGAGGAGCTCCCAGCCCATTGCGCGCGCGGCGATCTGCCAGAGGGCATCCTGCCATGGCTGAAGAGTCGTGTAGATGCGCGTCGGTGTCGGTTCGCCCGCGCCGAAAAGGTCCGCGGCGAGCTCGGTTGTCAAGTAATTAGCTACCTTTGAGAGCCATTTGCTGACCACGGGGCCGCCCAGCTCAACGCGCTCTTTACCATACTGGGTCAGAGCGGGGCCTGACCATCCGTTAACCACGCCGATGAGCGAAGAGAGCCTGGTCACATTATTGTCGGGAAAATTGCTCATGGTTGAGAGTATATCGAAGGTCCCAGGCGTTCTAAGTATCGGGTAACTGTGAAGGCCTTACAAAAGTGCAAGGATCTACCGGCGGGTCAGGTGCTAATCTTAAGGTCTCAATAACGCGAAACCGCTTGACTTCCTGCAATGACACGCGTGTAATTCTCGTATTGATCGATTCGTTATAAGGAGTCTCCGCATGTGGAACATCTTCGGTGACGGACCCCTCGAGTGGTCCGAGGACGCCGATGCGGCGCTGTACGCCCGCGTTGACGGCCCCCTTGCGTGGCAGCAGCATGCGCTGTGCGCGCAGACGGATCCCGAAGCTTTCTTCCCCGAAAAGGGCGGCTCCACTCGCGAGGCCAAGGCTGTTTGTCAGGCCTGCCAGGTTCGCGAAGACTGCCTCGAGTACGCGCTCGCGAACGATGAGCGTTTCGGCATCTGGGGTGGCATGTCGGAGCGCGAGAGGCGGCGCTTGCGCCGTATGGCCGGTTGAGTCCCGCTACTCGCGCCGTCGGCGCCATCCTTGTCACGAAGGGGGATGCGCCGCTCACCCAGTCCGTTTTACGGGCCATCGAGAATCAATCGGTGGCTCCGGATTCGTTGACCATCATCGACGTTGCAGGGCGTCATGTCACACCGTTCCCCGCTGACCTCGTGCCTCAGGGTGCAGAACTTGTGCGCGTGGGCCGCGCACGCACCCTCGGCGGCGCCATCCGTCGCGCGCACGCGCAGGGCGCAGCGTTCGCCTCCGCGCCGTGGTGGTGGATCCTGCACGACGACTCAGCACCCGAGGCCGAGTGCCTGAGCCAGCTTGTCCAGGCCGCGGTCGTGGGCAAGACCGTTGGGGCCGTCGGCGCGAAACAGATCAGCTGGGACGGGACGCGCCTGCTCGAACTCGGTATCTTCGCGACCTCGAGCGCACGCCGCCTCGAGCGGATCGGCGACGATGAAATCGACCAGGGCCAGTACGACGGCACGACCGACGTCCTGGGCGTCGGTACCGCCGGCATGCTCCTGCGCGCAGAGGCATACGAGACCATTGGCGGATTCGATCCCGCCCTCGGACCCTTCGGCGATGGCCTGGACATGGGTCGGCGCCTCCACCTGGCCGGCTACCGCGTCATCGTGGCCCCCCGCGCACGCGTTCGCCATGCCCGTTCCTCGATGACTCCCGGGATCGACCCGACCGAGGCCTCGTTCCTGTCACAGGATCACGAGGACCCCGAGGCCGTGGCTCGCCTGGTCGCCGCGCAGGCGAAGTCCTTCCGTCGGCGCCGCTACGCCCAGATGTACAACTGGTGCAAGGCTGTGCCCGCCCTCGTTCTTCCTTTCCTGGCACTGTGGCTGCTCGTGTGGACCCCTGCCCGCGCCCTCGGTCGCTTTATCACGGGGCGGGCCGCCCTGGCCCTGCCCGAAATCGCCGCACTGCTCTCCCTGATGGCGGCCACGCCGCGCCTGCTGGCCGGGCGAGCCCGCGCCGCTCAGTCGCGCACGGTACCCCGATCCTCCCTGCGCGCCCTCGAAATCACGCCCGCCTCGCTGCGCAAGGAACCGGCCGGGGGCGAGGAGGACGAGCACGGCGAGCGCATCGACCCGCTCATCCTCGCGTCGATGCGTTCCTATCGCATCCGCTCTGTCTCCACTGCCGTCGGCCTGCTCGCGCTCACCTCGCTGATTGCGGGCATCCAATGGTGGGGCTTCGCCTCCGGCATTGTCGGCGGCGCGTGGGCCTCGCTGCCCTCATCGTGGTCCGAACTGTGGGCCGCCGCGTGGGCCGGGTGGATCCCCGGCGGCGACGGATACGCCGGGGGAGCGGACCCGCTGACCATCCTCATGGCGCTGCTGAGCGCTCCCGTGGCCCCATTCGGCGTCACTCCTGGCGCGGTCGCCACGACCCTGCTCGTCGCTTCCAGCCCGCTGGCCGCGATCCTGGCGTGGGTGCCCACACGCTCGCTCACCTCGTCTCTGCGCGTGCGTTTCTTGGTCTCCCTGGCCTGGGCGCTGTCTCCCGCCCTGTTGCTCAGTGCCGCGCACGGCTCGCTCGCCGGAGCGTTGGCGCACCTCGCGGTGCCCGTCCTGGCCGCCTACTGCGTGCCCGCAGCCCCGCCGCTGATGGTTGCCGGTGCTTCGGGCGTCGCCGCCGCGCCAGTCAACCCGCGAACGGTTAACGCCGGATGTGCGGGCCTGTCCCTCCTCGTCCTGGCGTGCTGCGCGCCGTGGACGCTGCCCCTCGGCCTTGCGGCCCTCCTGTGGCGCGCCCGCCGCAGCGCCGTCGTGGCCATGCCCGCCGCGGTCGTCCTCGCGCCCACCTACGTCTCGATCATTGCCCACCCGTCTGCCTGGGTCGCCCTGACCTCCACGAGTGGGGGAGTGCACGCGTACACGCGGGCCAGCTCCTGGCTCGCCGCGCTCGGCATGCCCGCCGCGCCACAGGACAGCTTCGAAACGATCGCCTTCGGCGTCCTCGGCGGCGCCGTCCTCGCGTTGGCGCTTGTGGCGGCGGCACGCCACCGCTCTCTTCGCCTGATCGCCCTGGTCTGCCTCGGCCTCGTCGCCGCAGCGTGCGGCTGGGCCGCCTCCCACGTCGGCGTCGGCCTGGACGGTGCCCTCGTGGCCAACGCGTGGACGTCGCCCGCATTCTCGCTCTCCTTCGGCGCTTTCCTCCTGGCCGCCACGCAGGTGGCTCGCAGAGCAGCCCAGGACGATGCGGACTCCCACCAACCTGCGTGGGATGCCTCCGGCGGTCTGGGCCTGCGGGCCGCGGCAGCGCTCGCCTGCTGTGTCCTCGTCGCGGTGGGTGCCACACACGCCGCAGTCTCCTTCGCGAGCCGCGCCGACGCCTCGGAGACACCGACCTACGCGCTCGCCCAGCGTGAAACCGTTTCGCCCGTGGCCACCCCCATCATTTCCGCCGTCGGCTCCCAGGCACAGCGTTCGCCACGTGCCGGGCGCGTCCTGGTCCTCGACGGCGATCCCACGAACGGAGCTGTCGATGCGGCCCTGTGGCGCGGCGCGGGACCGACCCTGACCGATTCTTCACCCACCGTGCGCGCACTCGCTCTGGCGCGCGCCCGCTCCGGTGCGAGCGAGGGGACGGTGGCCGACCCGGCGGCGCAATCCCTCGCGCAGGCCGCCTACACCCTGGTGGTCTACCCCGACGACGCGACCGTGGAGACGCTGGCCGCCCACGACGTCGACACGATCCTCGTGCCCGACGGTGCCAGCGGCGCCCAGGCGCTCGCATTTGGCCTCGATCGCGCGGCCGGGCTGGAAAAGGTCGGCGCGACCAACAGCGGTACCGTGTGGCGCGTGCGCCCGAGCGGTGTCAAGCCCTCGCGCGTGCGCGTCGAATCCGCCGGTGGCGTCTTCACGGACGTGGGAGCCTCCCAGCTGCGCGTGGACGGCGAGGTCAACGCGATCGGCACGCTCATCCTCGCCGAACGCGCCGACTCCGGCTGGTACGCGAGCGTTGACGGAGCTGCCCTGAGCGCCGTCGAACCGGCCGACGGCTGGGCGCAGGCCTTCGATATGCCCGCCGCCGGGCACCTGACTGTCACCTACAGCGCCTGGTGGATTATTCCCTGGCGCATCGGTGCGGGCATCTGCCTGGTGATCGCGGCAGCCAGCGCCCTATCCGTGTGGAGGAAGAGATGACAACGCCTCGCAACGCGACTCTGGCCACGCTCGGAGTCGCCGTGATTGCCGCCGCCGCGCTGGCCACGGGCTCCCTGCTCATCGACCCTGCGCCCACGACCGTTGGTGGCACCGCGCAGAGCGCGCACCCCTCGCAGGTGGAGCTGGCCTGCCCCGCGGGCCTCGTCGATCCATTCGATACGTCCAACGTTGCCCGAGCCGCGACCTGGTCTTCGCTGTCTGCCTCCCCGATCACCCCCGCTCCCGACTCGATCACCGGCACCGGTGGAACCATTCCGACCGGTCTGACGCTGGTCGGGCAGGGCGGCGGCGAACTGGCGGGCCTGAGTGCGGTTGGCTGCGCCGCGCCCCGTACCTCCCAGTGGATCGCTGCGGGGGCCACGACCTCGGGCGCCGACATGGTCCTCATCCTGTCCAACCCAAGCCCCACGGCCTCGGTCGTCTCCATCGACGGCTACGGCGCCTACGGTCCCCTCAACGCTTCTCCCCGCCAGGTCACGGTGGCCGCCAACTCGGCCGTGTCCGTGCTGCTGGCAGGCTGGTTCCCCGACGAGAACTCGCTGGCCATCCACATCCAGGCCGACGGTGGGGGCATCGCTGCCTGGGCGCAGGCCTCCCTGATGGACGGTGAGGTTCCGCAGGGAGCCACGCTCGCCTCCGCAGTTGTTCCCTCGACCACGCAGACAATCCTCGGGGTTGACCCCAAGGGCACGTCGCTGCTGCGCCTCGTGTCCCCTTCCGGTGACGCCCACGTGAACGTATCCGTCGCCGACTCCACGGGCGTGCACCCGCTGGGCGGTGGCGAGGCCACCGTCGCCGAGGGCTCGACCTTGGAGATGCCCCTCGACGGCGCCACCAAGGATGCCTCTCCGATCGCGCTGATCGTGACCTCGGACCGCGAGGTCGTCGCGCAGACGACGACGATCACGCTGGGCTCGCCGTGGGTCGAGCGTGCCAACGCCTGGATCATGCGCTCCAACGCCGTCCCGGCCACGACTCTGACGCAGGCGGCGATCCCCGGGCGCTCGTCGCTCGAGGCCATGGCCACCCAGCAGCTGTCTGCCGCCCCGATCCGTCGCACTGCCCTGGAGACCGAGTCCGGCGTGAACGGGACTCGCGCGAGGCTGCTGCTGTACGCTCCCCTGAGCCCTGACGACGAGGCCGTTGCCCAGGCGGGCGATGACGCGGCGCAGTCCGCGGCTCCCGCCCCCACGGCCACGCCCAACATCTGGGCCTCGCCCTCGCCCAGCGCCACGACGAGCGGTGAGGCGGGCGACGCGCAGTCCACCGGCACCAGTCCGTCCACGCCCGGGGCCATCGCCGTTAACGTCGCGGGAAGCACGGTCTACGTGGCTCCCGGCGTGCCCACCCTGGTCGAGCTGCCCGAGGCTGCGGGACAGCTGAGCGCGGCATCGCCGATTCAGGCCGCCGTCGTCATCTCGGCCGATACACCCGTGGGCCGGATGACCACCACGTGGAACGTGGGCACCGAGGGCATTAGCGCCGTCAACGGATCGATCCGCGCCACCAATTAAGACCAGCCGGGAGCGCCGTTAGCGCATCGCGTCGTCGATTTCGTCGGGCGGCAGGGCCAGGATGTGGCTGATGCGCTCCACCAGCACCCTGCGCGTCACCGCGCCCACCTCCTCGAGAGGGCACCGCAGCGTGATCGGCAGGCGATAGACGACGATCCGATCGTGCAGGCCACGGCGACGATCCGCGGGGAAGATACGCGCCACGACGACATTGTGGGACTCCCAGGCAGCCGGGTTCGACGGAGGAACATCCTCGACCCCGAACTCGATCGTGGCCACCTGTGGCCAGCGCTCAATCAGCTCGGACACGAGCTCCCCGACCATCAGATCAAAGTCCTCGCGCCGCGTGCGCCACGCCGGAGTACCCGGGAAAAACAGGGGACCGCGAGGCCCGCGACCGTGCCGGTCGCGGCTCCTTACATGGCGTCTGGTCGCAAACACTCCACCAGGGTAGGTCCATGGCGTGCTGGAGCGCGCGATACGGGCACAGAGTGTCGTACTCTTAGGTGCGTGATTGCCCAACGACACTGCTCCAAGCCCGGCTGCTCAACCGTCGCCGTCGCTACCTTGACCTACGACTACCGTGACTCGACGGTCGTCGTCGGCCCCCTCGCCACCGTTGCCGACCCCAATTCCTACGACCTGTGTGACGAGCACGCCCAAAACCTTAAAGCGCCCCTGGGGTGGCAGGTCGTTCGCCTGGCCACCAACTTCGAGCCGGCGCCGCCTTCGGGCGACGACCTTGCCGCTCTCGTCGACGCCGTGCGCAGGGTCGCGCAAGAGGCGAAGCACGCCCCGGCCTCGGCCCCGGAGGCACGCGCCCCGCGGACCGGTCCCTTCGGCTCCGCCCGCTCTGCGGGCAGCCCCGATACGTCCAGCCCCCTGGACCCCTCCAGTCCCTATGCGCGCAGGCGCGCCCAATTCACCGTCGTGGACGGCGAGGACGGGGCGACCGACCGCTGACCCCTACAAGCCGAAGCGGGCGCGCGTGGCCTCGTTGAAGCGCGCCTGACCGGCGGCGCGACGCTCGATCTCGCGTCCCCATACCCGGTCCCTGCGCGCCACGAGAACGGCGGCAATCACAAGCTCAGGGTGCAGCCCCTGCGGCAGCGGCGTCTGCACGCGCCTGCTCAGGCGATTGGCGAGGGACGCGCCGACCTCTTCCCGAATGTGCGGGTTGAGGCTCCTATTCGTGGCGAGAAAGGCACGCGCCTCGGAGACGAGAGACTCATCGAGGGGAAGGATCGTCGCGGTGGCCGCCCACTCCGCCAGGCCCGGGGGCATCACGAGGGGCGGGTAGAACGCTGCTGACCCCTGCGAGCACACCATCGTCCCGGCCGCCACGTCGCCCAGACGCTTGCCTTTGGAGTTGAGTACCTCCGACGCCAACGCAAGGCCACCCACCAGCGCCCAATTCTCCAGGAGGCCAACGCCCATGCGCACTGCTGAGTGACGCGCGGTGATCGGGCCGCCGTCGTCGCGCACAACGGCCAGGTTGAAAGCCCACTTGCCCAGCGAACGACCACGGGTCACGACTTCGATCGTCATCGGCAGGATGAACGTCGTGACAGCGATCAGCACGACGGTAAAGACTCTTTGGCTTGACGAGGACATCTCCACGTTCAGGCGCAGGAATAACTTCAGGATCAAAAGAGCGGCCATGATGTACATCGTGCCGTCCATAACTGCGGAGCCGAATCGTTCCCCCGGGGAGGCCGGCGTGATGTCGAGGCTCACTGCCTCGCCGGTGCGGACGTAATCGTCCTGAATCTGGCTCGACTGACTGCGTTGCGCGCTCATATATGACACGCTAGTCCAATGGACATCGATGTGCTGCGGGTGAGCGGAAAAAGCGAGTGGAAGCGTCTGGAGGAACTGACGCATGCCCGAACGCTGAGTGGACCAGAGATTGATGAGCTGGACCGCCTCTATCGGTCGGCTACGACCGATCTGGCGAGGGTGCGTACGCACAGCCCCGATCCCGACCTGATCGCGGAGCTGTCCCGTATTCTGTCGGCGGCACGCGGGCGCTTGGCGGGCACCGGCGGGCTGACGGGACGTGGAATTGCCCGTTTTTTCATGGTGTCGCTGCCTGTGACGCTCTATCGTATTCGCTGGGTGATCATCGGGGTTATGGCGGTCTTCATCGCGCTGTGTGTCATCCAGGCGCACTATCTGATGACCACCCCTGCTGCCATGAATGAGCTGGGCACGCCCGAGCAGCTGCGCCGCTATGCCCAGGAAGACTTCGTCTGGTACTACAGTCAGGACACCCATTCCGAATTTGCGATGTCCGTGTGGGCGAATAACTCCTGGGTGTCCCTCCAGGGCATCGCAACGGGTATTTCGGGCGTGTATCCGCTCTACCTTCTGTGGGGCAACGCCATGGCGTTGGGAACATCTGGCGCTGTCGTGATTGAGTACGCGAGCGCGTGGCACTTTTTCCGCTTCATCCTGCCTCACGGACTTCCCGAGCTGACGGCCGTGTTTATCGCGATCGCGGCGGGTCTTCGGGTCTTTTGGGCGCTCGTCGCGCCGGGGGCTGCGACCCGGTTCCAGGCTGTCGGACAGGCGGCGCGTGCCTCGATCACGGTTGCGGTGGGGTGCGCGATCCTCCTGGCGGGTTCGGGCATTCTGGAGGGTTTCGTGACGCCTTCGGCGCTGCCCGACGCCGTGAAGATCTCGCTCGGCGTGGCGTTGACGGCAGCCACATGGGCCTACATTCTGATCCTGGGCCGACGCGCCGACCGGGCTGGTGCCAGCGCTGACGTCGGCATCGACGCGGGGTACTACCAGCCGGTCGCTGGCTGAGCGAAGGGCCGTTGCCCGGCCACCGGCACGAGGCCGTGGCTGGCTCCGCGACGCGCGCGGGGTGGGGACCCGTCGGGGGAATGGGCTAGAGGCGACCGGCCTTCTTCAGCTCGATGTAGCGGTCGGCCGTGCGCGCGGGCAGGAGGTCTGCGGAGACCTGGAGGGTCAGGGCTCCTGCTGTTCGAGCGTCCTGCGCCCCGGCCTCGTCGGCTCGCTGTGCGAGTGCTGCCGAGGCCGCCAGGAAGACTTCCTCGGCATCCGCGCGCCCCTTCCTGGCGCGAAGCTCGTCGGGGTCGGTGGCCGAGGCGACGAGAACTGTGTGGCGCTTGGAGAGGCGCGCGAGGGCGTCCGTGAAGTCGGTGTCCATGCCGGCGGGCGGGATCTGGGTTGCCAGGACGACGAAGGCGGCGTGGCGCACGGTCTGTTCGATGGCGGTGGCAGCCTCGGTCCAGTCGGTGACGTCCAGGCGCGGGGAAATGTCCGTGAAGGTGCGGGCGAGGTTTTCGATCACCGAGGCGCCGCGCACGCCGGACACGCGGGCGCGCACGCGCGAATCGATGGCGATGACGTGGACCTTGTCGCCTGCGCGATCAGCCAGCGCGGCCAGCAGCAGAGTCGTTTCGATGGAGGAATCCAGGCGGGGTGCGCACCCCAGGGCGATGGAGTCGACCTCCGTGTGCGTGGGGGCTCCCAGCAGCGCGGAGGAGGCTCGCCCGCAGTCCACGACGATGACGACATGGCGGTCGCGTTCGGGCCGCCACTGGCGCACCATCAGTTCGGGGGAGCGCGCGGAGGCGCGCCAGTCGATGTCGCGCGGGTCGTCTCCTTCTACGTAGGAGCGCAGGGAGTCGAACTCGGTGCCGGCCCCGCGCAGAGTCGTGGGTGTCGTGCCTTCCAGCTCGTGCAGGCGCGCCAGGCGCGAGGGCAGCAGGACGCGTGCCTTGAACTCGGGGAGGACGGACAGCGTCAGGGGTGCCTCGAAACTGGCCTGGCGGGCCCCCAAGTGCAGCGGTCCCCAGGATCGGACGGTGACGACGTCGGCGTGGCGGGTGCCCCGGCGCGTGGGAGCCAGCGTCGTGACAACTTTCGTCGACGATCCCGCGTCGATGCGCACGCGCCTGCGCGCAGGAGTGGCGTTCAGGGAAGGCGGCCACGCGTCGCGCACGTCCAGGGTCATGCGTCGCTTCGTCGTGTTGACCAGGCGCAGCGTGGCCTCGGTCGTCTGGTCGGCCCGGATCGGCCCGGTGACCGAGCGCGATAGGCGCAGGGTACGAGGCGAGGGGGCTCCGAGCGCGTCGATGACGCACACGGCGACGACCAGACCAAACCATACCCACGCGAAGGTTCGCGACGGGGCGAAGATGAGGGGGACGAGCCCGACGAGGACGAGAAGCGCGCTGCGCGCCGAGACAGTCATGGGACGCCTTAGCGGGGGACGGGAGTGGCCGCCAGGACTCCCGAGATCACGTTGACTGCCGTGATTCCCTCGAGGTTGGCTTCCGCGCGCAGGCCCAGGCGGTGGGCCAGCGTCGAGGGAGCCATGGTCTTGACATCGTCGGGGGTGACGAAGCCGCGGCCCTGGAGGAAGGCCCACACGCGTGCGGTGCGCAGCAGCGAGGTCGCGCCGCGCGGAGACACGCCCAGTCGCACAGCGGGGGAGGTACGCGTCGCCCGGCACACGTCCACCAGGTACGCCATGACGGCGGGGGCGACTTCGATGCGGGAAGCGGCCTCGCGGGCGGCGTGGATGTCGGCTGCGCCGGCGACCGGACGAATCCCGGCCTCGGTCAGGGACCGGGGGTTAAAACCGGCCTGGTGGCGTGCGATGATGTCGATCTCCGCCTCGCGCGACGGCAGCGGCAGCTCGAGCTTGAGCAAGAAACGGTCCAGCTGCGCCTCGGGCAGGGGGTAGGTGCCCTCGTATTCGACGGGGTTTTGGGTGGCGATGACCATGAACGGTTCGGGCAGCGCGCGCGTGGCGCCGTCGATGGAGACCGTGTGTTCTTCCATGGCCTCCAGGAGTGCCGACTGGGTCTTGGGCGGTGTTCGGTTGATCTCGTCGGCCAGGAGCAGGTTCGTAAAGACGGGGCCCGGACGGAAGACGAACTCGGAGCGGCCGGCGTCCCAGATCATGGAGCCGGTGATGTCGGCGGGCATCAGGTCGGGGGTGAACTGAATGCGCGCCATCTCCACGTCAAGCGCCTGAGCGAGGGTGCGCACCAGGAGTGTCTTGGCGACGCCCGGGACGCCCTCCAGCAGGGTGTGTCCGCCAGCGACCAAGGAGACAATGAGCCCGGTGACGGCGGCGTCCTGCCCGACAACGGCCTTGCCAATCTCGGACTTGAGGGCCAGGAGCGCCTCCTGTGTGCTCTTTTCCGAGGTGGTCAGGGACCGGCCCGACCACCCCTCGCCCGTGGGGGCCGCGAACGAGGCCGGGGCGGGCTGTGCGGGCTGTGCTGGCTGAGTGGGCTGTGCGGGCTGAGTGGGCGCCATTGACGGGGGCCCGTAGGCGACGGGAGGCATGGAGGGGGCCGGGTAGCTCTGCCCGGATGCAGCGCCGGTAGAACCGTGGTGAGGGCTGGGCGTGGGGCCAGGAACAGGGCTAGTCATGGCGAATCTCCTTCTCGAGGGCGTCGAGGTCGTTGGCGAGTGTGACGAGAGCGGCTTCATTGCGTGGGGGAGGACCCCACAGAAGAGTAAGGAAGCGTGAGGGAGGCAATCCTCGTTGGACGAGTGCGTCAATGAGGACCTGGCGATCTGCGGTGTGAGCGACGCCGAGAACTGAGGCGATGCTCGAGGCCGAGGCGCTGCGCAGGGCGCTGGCCGCGTGCTCGTAGGAGCGTTGCGAACGCATCAGGCGGGCCTTACCGACGAGGGTCTCAGCGGCGGGCACTTCGACCGGCAGCCGCTCGGGGGTCAGGGGACCGAGCCTGCGGCCCATAGCGACGGCGGCCAACAGGACAGCGCCGATCGTCATCAGGAACGCGGGAGCCACGTACGGCGACTCGGTGGGAGTCACCTGCTTGTCATCGAGGGCGTTGTAATAGGAAGCAACGTGCCAAGCGACCTTGGGCGTGCGCCCAATCGCGTTGATCGCGAGCGCCGCGTTTCCACGGTCCACGATCGCTCGGTTGCGCACGCGCACCGAATCCGGAATGATCGCGCGGAAGCGGCCTTGCTCGGCGCGTTCGGCGTACGCGAAATCCTCCCCGTTGGTGGTAAAACAGAGCTCCCAACCGGCGGAGGAGCCGGAGAGCACATACTTGGTAGACGTGAGCTCGCGAGCTCGGGCAGCGATCTCGGAGGAGCATCCCGGAGCAGTCAGCGTGTCGTATGTGCCTGCGCGCTGGGAGGACAGGCCGTCCAGGTAGGGTTCCGTCCCGTATTCCTCTTCCAATCCGATGTAGACGACGTTGGCTCGCGTCTCTATTTGCTGGATTTGCGCGCTGGTCAAACGGGACGGGAAAACGACGACGAGGGTCGTGTTCTCATCCACCGTCACCGCCTTGTCGAAGGACACTTCCTCCACCGATGCGCCGCGGTTGCTCAGCACCTGCGCGAGAGCACGTGCCCCGTCGCCCGTCGGGTTACGCGGGCCCACGGGCGTGGAGTTCATGCCTCCCTCCGGCAACAAGCCGATGGCCACCAGGACGAGGATGATGAGAACGACGATCAAGATCGCGGGGCGCGCAGCGCTCGCGCGCTCGCGAGCGGAAGGAGTAACGACGGAGACCTGACGTGCTTTCATGCGTGATCCTGCGCCTTTCGGCACTGTGACAGCAAGCCGGGCGTGAAATCGCGCAGGGCCGATACGTCCTGCTCGCCCACGGAAGAATGTCCGTAGCGCACGCCGTCGAAGGTGCGGGCATGGTGGGACAGCGCGGGCCCGTGCTCGGGAACGAGGCGCGTCGCGGCCTGCGCCGCCTCACGCGCCGTCAAGCCTGGCGTCGCCGCGACAACCTCACAGTCGTCCAACCCCGCAACCATGAGACGGTAGGACCACACGTAGGCCAGATTCCAGTCCTTGGCGGCCACGGCCTCGTCAAGAGCGCGGCGAATGTCTTGCGTGGTGGTCTCCTCCTCGAACACCGAGTGGGAGGCGCGCTTGGCCAAACGAATCGGATTGAGTATCAATGCGATCGCAATCACAGCGATCGCAATGATTGCCAGGATCATGAGGATGAGCGATAAGGGCACAGAACCGGAGCCGCGATAGGAGAATGCTTCGCCGATCCTCTCCAGGACCGTCGTCACGAAATCCAGCACCGGCCTGGAATCAGTCTGGTACACGGCACGCGAGAGTTCCTCACTGAGCCACGACTGGGCCTCACCCTCGTCAGGTGTCAGAGGAACATCGCACGCAAACATGGTAGCCACCGCCTACGCCTGGCTTGCCTGGGCCAGAATGATGGCGAAGTTTTCTCTGCGGATCCTCTCGTCGACGTACATGAGAGTCTGATAGGCCGAGGTGATCGGGACGATCAGCGCATACGACAGCGTCTGGATGCCTACCAAGAGGGCGGCCGAGGCGATGAACGAGGTCGAGCCAAAGGGATTTTGCGCCGATGGATCGATGGTTGCGAACATGACGATCGACAAGACGCTGCCGAGCACCTGATTGATCATGCCAGCAATGAAGCTGGTGATGAAAGAGATGAGGAACAGTCGTCCGAACGTCAACCAGAACGTCCCCCTGGTCAGCGCCCACGAACGTTTGATGGCCTCAACGGGTCGTCGCTGCTCAAGAACCACGCAGATCGGGGCGTACAAACAACGAACGGCCAGCGCGAAACACCCGAGTGAAACGGGGAACAGGAGGGCGAGTTCGGCAAAGACAGTATTGATGACGGTCTCGGAGCTTACGGCGTAATAAGCGAAAAACGTGGCGATGAAGACTGCCGCCCAGAGCATGAGAGGCGCTCCGACGATCAGCATCAGGAGGAGCGCGGTTCCTACCATGGCCAGCAGTCGAGGCTTGACCTGCGCCCACGCCTCGCGGAACGTGGCCTTTTTTCCGATGACCAACTGGGATACAGCCGAGGCCAGGACTCCGTCGAGCAGTACGCCTCCGAGACCAGACAGAGCGAGCAGGCCGACGTAACCAAGCACGATCCCGATGATCCACAGGGTGAATGAATCACCCAGAGAATCTGCAGTCGCCTGCGGATCTGACAGAGTGTCTCCCATCGAGGACAAGCCAAAGAATGGAACCGCGACGAGTGCGCCGCTTGCGAGCGCCACGACGGACATGACGATCAGCGTGGATCCGAAGAGCACTGCCGGGTTCTTGCGCAAGGCGCTAAAAGACCCCTTCAATAGGTCTCCAACGACCAGCGGGCGCAGTGGGATGATGCCCGGTTTGGGAGCCCACCCCCACGCGGCGCCTTGACTGTAGCCGGAGGCGTCTGGCGCGCTGTTGGCCGCTGCGGTGTAGCCGGGTCCGGGTCCTGGGGCGGTGTAGCCGGGTCCGGGTCCTGGGGCGGTGTAGCCGGATTGGGTTCCGGGGGCGGTGTAGGCCGTACCCGCGGCGGGGGACGCATAGCCGGGCTGAGAGCTGTGCGCCTCCTGCCCTGCCTGGTTGTCAGACTGGGTGGGATCGGGTGAGGTCCACGGGGAACTCATCAGTACCTCCAGGTTGCCTGTGTTGTGCTGGTCTCAATCCTGCCATAGGAGGGGGCACAGCGAAACCTCATATCAGTTAGAAAAACGATCATTGCCGTGGCAATGTCTCGCATCCGTGACGATTTCGTGACACTATCGGGATATGAGTTCGCGCATCCTCGTCGTCGACGACGACGTCGCCCTGGCCGAGATGATCGGCATCGTCCTCCAGAACGAGGGCTTCCGTGTTGTCTTTTGTTCCGACGGATCACAAGCGCTTGCTCACTTTCAGGAACATAATCCTGACCTTGTTCTCCTGGACGTCATGCTGCCCGGGATGGATGGTTTCGACGTGTGTCGGGCGATCCGTCGAGTCTCCGACGCTCCGATCGTAATGTTGACCGCTCGTTCTGACACCTCCGATGTAGTCACCGGACTCGAGGCCGGAGCGGACGACTACGTGCCCAAGCCCTTCAAGCCCAAGGAACTGGTGGCGCGCGTGCGCGCTCGCCTGCGTGGGCGTGAGGACTCCCAGACCGACGAGGGGCTCACGCTCCAGGACCTCACGATCGACGTCGCTGGCCACATCGTGAAACGCGGCGGTCGCGTCATTGCGCTGACGCCCCTCGAGTTCGACCTGCTGGCCACGCTCGCGCGTGCGCCCTGGAAGGTTTTTTCTCGCGAGGAGCTGCTCGAGCAGGTGTGGGGCTACCGCCACGCCGCCGACACGCGACTGGTGAACGTTCACGTGCAGCGTCTGCGTTCCAAGATTGAACGCGACCCGGAAAAGCCCGAGCTGGTCGTCACCGTCCGCGGGGTTGGGTACCGTGCCGGCGCGGGTGCGTAGTCACCGCGCGGGGCGCTTCGTTCGCACCGTCACCTCCTCGAGGCCGTGGAGATCGCTGCGCTCCACGCAGTTGGTCCACCGCATCCGCCACTCCCTGTCGGCCAAGCTCGCCCTGGCCATCACCGCCGCCGCGCTGGGTATTCTTCTTGTCTTCGGCATCATCGTCGCCTCGCAGTTGCGCGCGTCCATGTTTGAAACTCGCCGCGACGCGATCCTGGCTGACGCATCGCTGCGTTTTTCCGCCGCGCAATCGGTGTTCTCCTCCTCGACGGCCACGTCCCCCGACCAAGTCCAGGAGTCCGCGCGCGGTGCCCTGGCCTCGCTCAAGGCATCCGCGGCTGGCGCCGGTGCTACCAACGTTGCGCTCCTTCGCTCGGAGGGGACGACTGCCACGCTGCGCATCAACCAGATCGAGGACGAGCAGATGCGCGGCCTCGTCACCGCCGAGATGCGCGAGGCCGTGGCCGGGGGCGGCGCTCAGTGGCAGTCCGTTGGAATCCGGGCGTCCGACTCCGACAGGGAAGCGCCCGGGATCCTCGTGGGCACGCAGGTGCAGCTGCCGCGCGCAGGAACCCACGAGCTCTACATCCTGTACTCCCTGGAGGCCGATCAGAGCCAGGTGGACGTCGTGCTGCGCGTGCTCGCCCTGTCGTCGCTGCCGATTATCCTCGCGTTGCCCATCGGCGTGTTCGCTCTGCTGCACCGCCTCCTGCTGCCGGTGCGCCTGACCGTGAGCGCGGCGACGAAGGCCGCGGAGGGCGACCTGGACGTGCGCGTCGAGGTGCACGGGGCCGACGAGATGGCGGCCCTGGGGCGCGCCTTCAACGCGATGACCTCCTCCCTGCAGGACACGATCTCGCGCTACGACGAACTGGCCAAGCTCCAGCAACGCTTCGTGTCGGACGTCTCCCACGAGCTGCGTACCCCGCTGACCACGATCCGCATGGCCGACGAGATCGTGTGGGACAACCGAGAGGACCTGCCCCCGCACGCGCGCCGCTCCGCCGAACTTCTGCACGACCAGACCGAACGCATGGAGCAGATGCTGGCCGACCTGCTCGAAATCTCACGCTACGACGCGGCCAGCGCCCTGCTGGACGCCGAAGAACACGACCTGCGGCCCATCATCACGCGCGTCGTCGAGGGGTGCACGGAGCTCGCGCAGCGCCAGGGCGTCACCGTGGTCATCAAGGCCCCCGAACGCGTGGCCGCCGAGATCGATGAACGCCGCATCGAGCGCGTCATCCGCAACCTGGTCGTCAACGCGATCGAGCACGCCGACGGCACGGACGTGACGATTCAGGTCGCCAGCACTGACACCGACGTGGCCTGCCGGGTGCGCGACCGGGGCGTGGGCATGACCCAGGAGGTCGCCGACCACGTCTTCGACCGCTTCTATCGCGCGGACACCGCCCGAGCACGCACGACCGGCGGCACCGGCCTGGGCCTAGCAATCGCGACCGAGGACGTGGCGATTCACGGCGGGCGCCTCCAGGCATACGGAGAACCCGGCAAGGGGGCCTCGTTCCTCATGACCCTGCCCAAGCACCCGGGTGACGAGATCGCCACCTGGCCCCTGGCCCTGTGGGAGGACGAATGAGACGACTCCTCGCCCTGGCAGCCTGCGCGTGCCTGGCGCTCGCTGGTTGCGCATCCCTGCCCCGTTCCTCGGCTCCGGCACCCTTCGACGCTCCCGCGCGCGAAGGGTCCGGCATCCAGTTCTCGGCAGAGGGACCCTTGGACGGCTCCGACGCCTCGACCCTCGTCTCGGACTTCCTGCTCGCCTGCGCGGCGGGACCCCAGGACGACTACGCGACGGCCCGCCTGTTCTTGACCAGCGCCTCGGCGCGCTCCTGGCAACCCGAGGCGGAAATCCTCGTCTACGACACGGATACGGCCCCTTCGGTCAGCGCGGGGACGGAAAACGCCGCGCAGGCGGAGGTCACCGTCTCGGTCCTGGGAGTGGCCAGCATCGACGAGACGGGCGTGCTCACGCGCTCAAACGCCTCCGTCGTCACGCGCAGCCTGACGCTGGTGCGCGAGGAGGGGCAGTGGCGTATCGACGCCCCCGACAACATGATCCTCATCAGCCAGGCGGCCCTGACGGCCTCGTACACGCTGGCGCACCTGTATTTCCCGACGACTGACGGGACGGACCTGGTGCCTGACCCGCGCTGGTATCCGACGAGGCGCCTGGCTTCCCATCTGCTGACCGGCCTCGTCGCGGGACCGCGCCCCGCCCTCGAAACCGCCGTTTCCAACGCCATCCCGGCGGGCACGACGCTGCCCTCCCACGGGGTTGAGGTCGCCGACGGCGTCGCACGCGTGGAACTCAACGCGACGATGCCCCCGGGTGAGGGGGCGCGCGCGAGCCTGGCGTGGGAGCTGACGCGCACCCTCAAGCAGGCCGCTGACGTCTCGTCGGTGAGCGTGAGCCTGTCGGGGGAGTCTCTGGACATGGAGATCGTTCCTCCGCCGCCTCAGTATTCGCTTGACGCGCTCGTGGGCGCGGGGCCTTCGGGGGTGGGGATCGTATCCTCCTCGGGCTTCGCCGCGCGCGCCTCGGCGACGGACGCGTCGAATCCGACGGCCTCGCCGGTGGATTCCAGCCTCGTGGCGTGGAGCGGGGTCGACGGCGTCTACGCCGAAAAGAACGGCACGTCGGTGGCGTTCCTGCCAGGCCAGGCCGCGCTCGGGCCCTCCATTGACCGCTACGGGTGGGTGTGGGGGCCCGCCACCTCCGCTTCGTGGCTCAGCGTGGGCGGGGGAGCGGACGGTGCCTTCAGCGTCGGCGTCGAATCCGACAGCGCGGGCGAGATCCACGCGGTTCGTATCTCCCCCGACGGCGCGCGCGCTCTCGTCATCCGCGGGTCCACCCCCAGCGCGTGGGTGGGCGTCGTGGAGCGTGGCCTGAGCGGGCGACCGCTCGCCGTGCGTTCGCTGGAACAGGTGCCTCTGGACGGCAGTGTCATCGACGGGTCGTGGATGACGTCGACGGGGATCGCGCTGGCCACGCGGGGCTCGCAGGGGGAGTCCGATCACCTCGTGACGATGTCGCTGGGTGGGCTGCCCTCCAGCGTTCCGCTGCCGGTGCATGTGACGTCGATGAGCGCGGGGGCGTCCTCGGCCTCGGTCGTTATCGTGGGGACTGACGATGCGGGTAAGTCTCAGGTGCTCATGCGCTCGGGTGCCCTGTGGCAAAACAGTGCGGCGGACGTGACGTCGGCGCGCTACGCGGGGTAAGACCGGTGGCTGGCGCGCGCCGACTCGGTGGCCTCGTCGATGGGCTGTGGGGTGCGCTGTTGCCGGTCCAGTGCGCCGGGTGCCTGGCGTGGGACGAGGTCCTGTGTCCCTCCTGCCGCTCGCTGGCCGCCGCACCCGCGCTGCCGACCGCGGTCGATGGGGCGCGGGGGCCGATCCCCGGGGTCGTGTTGGGCGACTATTCGGGCCCCTTGCGCCGCATTGTTCTTGCCGCCAAGCACGCGGCGCGCACCGACGTGTCTGACTTCCTGGACGAGGCCGGGGCCGCCCTGGGCACATCCCTGCGGGAGGTGGTGGCTCCGGTGGGGTCGCCCCCTGGGAGGGTGGGCGGTGTGACCGGGAGGGTGTGCGCAGCCGGGGAGGCGGTGACCGTGTGGGTTGTGCCCGCGCCTTCGTCGTGGCGCAGGCGCCTGCGGGGGCGTTCGGTGGCGTTGCCGCTGGCGCGCGGGGTTGCGCGGGGGTTGGCATCGGCCGCTCCGGGTGTGCGCGCGTGCGTGGTGGACGCGTTGGCCTTGCGCGTGGGGGCGGGGTCACAGTCGGGCAAGGCGGGGGCGGCGCGTGTCGTGGGGCGCATGGGGTCGATGCGCCCGCGGGCTGAGGTGCCCGCGGGCGTGCTGGTTGTGGCGGTGGATGACGTGGTGACGACGGGGGCGACGATTCGGGAGATGGAGCGCGTGTTGGGGCGCCTTGATGGGGTGGCGGCGCTGTGCCGACCTGGGCTTATCTCATGACGTAGGTCACCGACGTGCTATGATGTGGCTACAGACTTTCGATAGCGTGAGAGGCGCAGATGCCTCGCACGTCAGTGCGGGAGGTGATAGCTCAGATCACGGTTCGGGCAACGAGCACCGAACAATCCCTACCCGCGGGCAACGATGCCCGCCGCACACCATGGAGGAAACACATGGACATCACCGTCGTCGCACGTAATGCCGAGATTCACCCGAATTTCCGGGCATACGTGGAGGAGAAGGTTTCGAAGATCACCCAGTTCTACCCGCGCGCGCAGCGCGTGGACGTCGAGCTGACTCACGAACGTAACCCCCGCCAGGCCGACACCGCTGAGCGTATCGAGCTGACCGTCTACGGCAAGGGACCGATCATCCGCGCTGAGGCTCAGTCCGCTGACCGCTACGCCGCGGTCGACATTGCCGCCGGTAAGCTCTACGAGCGCCTACGTCGCCTGCGTGATCGCGTGAAGGACCACCGCCGCAGGTACCCACGCGACCTGGCCGAAGCCGAAATTCTCGACGTTGCACCGGTCGTCGAAGAAGTGGCCGATGTCGAACCCGAGGCCCCCAAGCCGCTGCGTAGCGCTGAGGACCTCAAGGTCGGCGAGGCCCGCGAGGAGCAGTGGGGCGATACCCCGATTATCGTGCGCCAGAAGGTGCACGAGGCTCCGCCGATGAGCGTGGACGAGGCCCTCGATCAGATGATGATGGTCGGCCACCCGTTCTTCCTCTTCGTCGACAAGGAGACGAACCAGCCGTGCGTTGTCTACCACCGTCACGGGTGGACGTACGGCGTGCTTCGTTTGAACACGACGATCTGACGGTTCATTGATGTGGTTGTGCCCCGGGCCTTGGGCCCGGGGCACTTCCGTGTCTGGGTTATAGGACACTACGTGTTGCTGGTGGGGTGACTTTTCGTTGTGTTGGTGCGGGAAAGTCGGTGTTTTAGTTGGTTGGGACCAACTATGAGGATGGACAAGTCGTGTTGCTGGAAGGGTGACTTTTTGGCTTTGTCGCGCGGGAAAGTCACGATTTTAGTTGGTCGTGTTCGCCTCGTTCCTGTGAATACTGCGGGTTATAGGACACTACGTGTTGCTGGTGGGGTGACTTTTCGGCGTGTTGGTGCGGGAAAGTCGGGGTTTTAGTTGAGTGGGACCAACTATGAGGATGGGCAAATCGTGTTGGTCGAACGACTTGTCGCTGGGCGGGTGGTTCTGTGCTGACTGCCGGTGTCACCTGGGCCCGAGATGTGGCAGTGCTAGCCCGATGATGCACAGCTGGGTCCGATAGGTGGAGCGTGGGCAGCCCCGCCCACGCTCCACCTATCGGGTTAACCTGTGCAGTAAAGGGGCCCAGGCATCCACCTGTACGGCCAACAGCGCCACCTTGAAGCCGGTTATGCCTGTCCGCCACGCGGGGGACTGATCCCTGCAACACGAAATGTCCTATAACCCCCGTGTCTTGGCCCGGGATGGGGCGCGCGGGCATGCGCGGGGATGCACACGCGGACGGTTGGGACGGCGCGGGGATGCGTGGGGATGGACACGGGCCGATCCTCGTGTGTACTCTCACGCGGGAAAAGTGTCGATGTTCGCGCGGGCGTTTCCACTTTGGCCGGTTAGTTCGTACACTAAAGGGTGGATTTGACTGCTTGCTCTACAAGGGAGCGGGCTATAGACGTCAGGAGCTATTCGTGTCGATTATTGACAAGATCCTTCGCGCGGGCGAAGGCCGCATGCTGCGCAAGCTGGATCGCCTCGCATCGCAGGTTGATGCCATGCAGGAGGACTTCGAGGCCCTGACGGACGAGGAGCTGCAGGCCAAGACCCAGGAGTTCAAGGACCGCCTCGAAGAGGGCGAGACCCTGGACGACATCCTGGTGGAGGCGTTCGCGACGGTCCGTGAGGCCTCGTGGCGAATCCTGCGCATGCGTCCCTTCCACGTTCAGGTCATGGGCGGCATCGCCCTGCACCAGGGCAAGATCGCGGAAATGAAGACCGGTGAAGGTAAGACCCTGGTCGCCACCATGCCCTCCTACCTGCGTGCCCTGACCGGCAAGGGCGTGCACGTCGTGACGGTTAACGACTACCTGGCGAAGTACCAGTCGGATCTGATGAGCCGCGTCTACAACTTCCTGGGCATGACGTGCGGCTGTATCCTCGTGGGCCAGACGCCGGCCGAGCGCCGCGAGATGTACGCCTGCGACATCACCTATGGCACGAACAACGAGTTCGGCTTCGACTACCTGCGCGACAACATGGCGCAGGTCCCCGAGGATATGGTCCAGCGCGGCCACGCTTTCGTCATCGTCGATGAGGTCGACTCGATCCTCATCGACGAGGCCCGTACCCCGCTCATCATTTCGGGTCCCGCGGACGGCGACCTGAACCGCTGGTACATCGAGTTCGCGCGCATCGCGCGCCTGCTGACGCGCGACGAGGACTACGAGGTCGACGAGAAGAAGAAGACGGTCGGCATCCTGGAGCCGGGCATCGACAAGGTTGAGGACCAGCTGGGCGTGGAAAACCTCTACGAGGCCGCCAACACTCCGCTCATCGGCTTCCTCAACAATGCGATTCGCGCCAAGGAGCTGTTCTTTAGGGACCGCGACTACATCGTGGACGGCGGCGAGGTCCTGATCGTCGACGAGCACACGGGCCGCGTCCTGCCGGGCCGTCGCTACAACGACGGCATGCACCAGGCGATCGAGGCCAAGGAAGGCGTGGAGATCAAGGCCGAGAACCAGACGCTGGCCACGATCACGCTGCAGAACTACTTCCGCCTCTACCCCGAGGGGTCGCGCTCGGGCATGACCGGTACGGCCGAGACCGAGGCCGCCGAGTTTGCCTCGACCTACAAGATCGACGTCATCCCGATCCCCACGAACAAGCCGATGATCCGCAAGGACCAGCCCGACCTCGTCTACCCGACGGAGAAGGGTAAGCTCAACGCGATCATCGAGGACATCGTCGAGCGTCACGAGGCCGGCCAGCCCGTCCTCATCGGTACCGCTTCCGTTGAGAAGTCCGAGCTGCTGAGCCAGATGCTCAAGAAGAAGGGCATCAAGCACGAGGTGCTCAACGCCAAGCAGCACGCCCGCGAGGCCGAGGTCGTCGCGATGGCGGGCCGTAAGGGCGCCGTCACGGTGGCCACGAACATGGCCGGCCGTGGTACCGACATCATGCTGGGTGGTAACTCGGAGGTCATCGCGCAGAAGAATCTGGCTGCCGAGGGCCTGGACCCGAAGGCGAACCCGGAGGAGTATCGCGAGGCGTGGCCCGTGGCTCTCAAGGACGCGGAGGAGGCCGTCAAGGCCGAGCGTGAGGAGGTGCGCGAGCTGGGCGGTCTGTACGTGCTCGGTTCGGAGCGTCACGAGTCGCGTCGTATCGACAACCAGCTGCGTGGTCGAAGCGGTCGTCAGGGGGACCCGGGCGAGTCCCGTTTCTACCTGTCGATGGAAGACGACCTGATGCGCCTGTTCAACTCGGGCATGGCCCAGCGCATCATGGCCTCGGGCGCCTACCCGGAGGACCTGCCCCTGGAGAACCGCATCGTGTCGCGTTCCATCCAGTCGGCTCAGCACCAGGTGGAGGCTCGTAACTTCGAGATCCGTAAGAACGTCCTGAAGTATGACGACGTGATGACGGGTCAGCGCGAGACGATCTACGGTGAGCGTCGCAAGGTCCTGGAGGGCGAGGACATGGGGCCGCAGCTGCGTTCCTTCATGGAGTCCCTGGTCACGGGCCTGGTCGACGAGGCCGTGGCTGACAAGGCGGTCGACGAGTGGGACCTGAACGCCCTGTGGGAGAACCTGCGCGGCTACTACCCGCCGTCGGTCACCATCGAGGAGATCGAGGAGGAGCATGGTGGCAGGAACTCCCTCATCCGCGACGACCTCGTCAACGAGCTGGTGGGCGATATTCACGCGGTGTATGCGGACACGGAGGATCGCCTGAACGCGAACCCGCTGGCGCAGGCGCAGCTGGGCGAGGAGCCCATGCGCACGCTTGAGCGTCGCGTCGTCATCTCCGTGGTTGATCGCCTCTGGCGCGAGCACCTGTACGAGATGGACTACCTCAAGGAGGGCATCGGCCTGCGCGCGATGGGTCAGCGTGACCCGCTCGTCGAGTACAAGGATGAGGGCGCTCAGATGTTCCAGGCGATGGTCGAGCGCATCCGCGAGGAGTCGGTCCAGCAGGTGTTCAGCTTCGCGAAGCAGTTCGAGCGTGCCCTGGCTGCCGCCGAGGAGGAGGCGGGCGGTTCGATCGCCAGCGCGTCCGTTGCCCCCGAGCAGGCCCCCGCCTCGTCCGAGACCGCCGAGCCCAGCATCGAAGAGGTGGCTGCCGCAGAGTCTGCCGCTTCGGAGGCTGCGCGCGAGGCCGTGGCGCACGCCCGCTCCGTCATGGGCAACGTGGGACGACAGAAGGCGCCGAGCCGCGTGAGCTACAGCTCCGCCGAGGGTTCGTCCGCCCCGTCGTCGTCTGGCGGCAACCGCGCGGAGCGTCGCGCTGCCGCTAAGAAGCGTCGCCGCCGCTGACTGTGTGCGATAACGGGTGAGGGGTTCTATCGAGAACCCCTCACCCGTTTTCTGTGCACGCTCGCGCCTCGATCAGCGCGTTAGGCGAGCTCGAGGGCGGTGGCCATCCAGCGCCCCCGGTATTCCTCAAGGCGCAAGGCCAGCGCGAAGGTGCGCGCGGCCGTGGCGACGATGACGGCGACTTCCGTGTGCCCGGTGTCGAGGGAGCACACGCGTACGTGTATCGCGGTGGCGCCCCGGGCGCAGGGGGCGAGGTGGACGTTTGCGAGGGCGGTGTACAGGTCGGGCAGAAGCCAGCGGCGCAGTTGGGGCGCTTGCCGGGCTCCGGTGACGACCTCGACGATGGCGCGGGCCAGCGTCGCGGCCCAGGGACCGGGGTCGGGCAGCGCCTGGCTCTCGGGCGAAGCGTCGGCCAGGCAGACGACGCGGGCGGAGGGGGTGCGCGGGATCGGGCGTTGGGAGCTCCACCGGAACGGCGAGGACGGGCTGGGGTGGGAGTGTCCTGGCCTCGTGTGGGCGCGGGACGCGGATGCGGAAGCGCTGCGAGGCCTGGGGGTGATGTGTGTGCTCATGGCAAGTCCTGGGGAATGGTGAGGCGCTGCCCGGGATAGATGAGGGAGGGGTTGGGGATCGCCTGGGCGTTGGCGGCGTGAATCGCCTGCCAGACGCGGGCGATGTGGGCGTCGTCGGCTCCGGGGCGCATGGCCTCGGCAATCGACCAGAGGGTGTCGCCCGGGGCGACCGTGTGGGTCTGGGGCGGATCGCTCGCGCCGCGCGAGGCCGCGTCGGGCGCTGCCGAATCGGGGGCGGGTGCGACCGTCGGCGACGAGGCGGGGGTTGCGTCGGTCGCGTTCTGCGGGCTTACCCCTGGGCTGGGAGAGGCGTCGGTCGCGTCCTGCGGGCTTGGCCCTGGGCTGGGGGAGGCGTCGGGCGTGTCCGCCCACGTCAGGGACATGTCGGGCGCGTCCGCGTCGCGGGGCGAGGCCAGGGCGGCACCGATCGGTGCCGCCGTGAGCATGGCCGACCCGATGAGGGCGCTGGCGCCGGCGCGGGCAAGGAGGGAGCGCGACAGGCTTGTCCCGAATCGAGTGACGAGGAATCTGGTGGCCCTGCGCAGGCCAGCGGGGGCCAGCCGCAGGGTTGCCAGGTGTGCCAGGGCGGAGGATAGAAGGCCCCAGGCCAACAGCGCGAGGCCGACGAGGGCGAGGACCCATACGACGAGTGTCTCGGGGGCGCTCGGGGTGATCGGCGGAGCTGCGTAGGCCAGGTAGGCGGCGTCGAGGAGTGCAAGCGGCGCGCCCGCAATCCACAGGAGTGCGTCGGTCAGGTATGCCTGACCCGTTCGAGAATCGGAATCGTAGGTCATGAGGAACTCTTCATCGAGTGGACGGATTCGATAGCCACTACTATCCGCTTCGTACGAATAGATGTCAATCGATATCAATCAATGTGATTAAAATGTGATGTGCGACGCACGTATGTGTGGCATTGTAAAGGTATGGATATGCACGCGTTCATGGATGAGTTGGAGGCTCGCTTCGACGAGGTGCGCAGTCGCGAGCTGGAAGAGCTCATCGATGAGCTCACCGATGCGGAGCGCGCCTCGGTCACCCTGTCCGCGAGGCTCGCCGGTGCTGACGGCCTCGTCAATCTGGCGCTGCGCGGCGGAAGCGTCCTCGTTGGTCAGGTGCTTGACTCCACCCGCTCGTGGGTGCTGGTGCGCGAGGCGAGCGGTGACAGTCTGGTCATGCTCTCGGCGCTCGTCGGCGCATGGCCGCTCGGGCGCAGCGTTGCGCGCGAATCGTCCGTTCGTGGCGGCGTTGGCGTTGGGCACGTGCTGCGTGAGCTGTGTGCCCGCGGGGTCGACGTCGCCATTGACTCAGACTGTGGTGACCACCGGGGGATCATCGACGCGGTCTATGCGGACCACGTCGATGTCGCCCTCAGCGGTGCGGTCGTCGGCTATGACGGCCGCGATGATCAGGAGGGGCAGACTGTGTCGCTGGCTCTCGCGGGGCTTCGTCGACTCCGCGTGCTGGGCCAGCGCTGGTATGCCGACTACTGAGCGTGCTCAGCCTTCTGACGCTCGCGCGTCGCGGCGTACTGGTCCTGGATGAACTGCTCCAGGACGGACTCTTCGACCCGCCAGACGTGCTTGCCGCCCACCTGGATGGCCGGAAGCTCGCCGGAGGAAACGAGGGCGCGGGTGGCTGACATCGTGAGATTCAGGGTCTCGGCGACGTCAGCGAGAGTGAGGAATCGTGTTGCCATGGCAACATGATATCAGTTCAGATCGTTTCGTTTAAATCGTTTGAGTCAGCAATTTTTCTGCATCTCGATCGGCTGATCGGGTCGGTTGATCTCGATGAATATCCGACAACCTACCGTTTTCGCTCGAAAGCGTGCATCATGGAAGGGTGAAACGCGTCTCAGCTTCAATGTCGATTCCTGCGCGTGCCCCCGGCAAGATGGACCGTCGATTCATCATCGGCGTCGTCCTCATCATCGCGTCAGTGATCGCCTTTAGTGTCCTTGGCGGCTTCCTCCGGGGAGGAACCCGCGTCTACTCGGTGACGACGAGCATCGCCCCCGGCGAGGAACTGACGTCCGACAACGTTCGAGAGGTCTGGGTCTCCGTCGACACCTCCGTCTACGCTCCGACGACGGAAGCGCCCCTGGGTAGCCGCGCCGCGCGCATGCTTACCCCGGGCCAGCTCGTCATGCGCGCGGACCTGGCCACGGGCGACCAGGCCGGTACCGATCCCGACGGGATGGTTCGCGTCGCCCTGACCGTGAACGCGGGACTGCCCGACGGGGTTGCTGACGGCACGCCGATCCGGCTGTGGTCCGTACCCGCTCGCTCGCCCGCGGGCGGCGAGACGAAGGCCCGAGAGATCGACGGCACCTTCACCTTCGTTCGCTCCGTCGATGCCTCGAGCGCCGGAGCCCGGCGCGGCACGCGCATCGAAATCATGGCCAATGCGCAGTCGCTGCCCACCCTCCTGGCCTCGCAGACCTCGACTGACCAGCTCGCGGCCGTCCCCGTGGGGGCCTCGTGAGCGCCGTCCACGGAGTCGTGATCCTGGCCGATCAGCGCTGGGAAGCGCCGATCATCCAGGCGATCCAGTCCCGCGCCGACGCCCTGGCCATCGTGCGACGCTGCGCCGATCTCGCCGAGGTGATCGCCGCGGCCAGGGCCGGCGTCGCGGACCTGGCGGTCATCGACGGGGCCGACCCGGACCTGACCGCCGAGGCCGTGGCCTCCCTCCAGTCGGTCGGCATGTCGGTCGTGGCGCTGGCCCCGCACGCGGACCGCGCACGCTTGCGCAGCCTGGGCGTGGCCTCGGTCGCCGCGCCCGCAAGCCCCGAGCAGGTCGTCAACTCCCTCATCGCCGCGACTCGCGCGCGCAGGCCTATCCCGGCCACGGCCTCGGCCCCGCCGCCCCCGCCGATGCCCACCGATCCGGGAACCGTGCTCGCAGTCTGGGGGACCTCGGGGGCACCCGGGCGCACGACCCTGGCAGCCGGAATCGCGACGGCGTTGGCCAAGGTGGGGCCGAGCCTGCTCATCGACGCCGATATTGCCAACCCGACCATCGCCCACCTGCTCGGCCTGCCCGTGCACGCCTCCGGGCTGTCGATCCTGGCGCGCACGGCCTCGCGCGGGCCCTTGACCCCCGAGGACGTCGCGGGGGCGAGCGTGCGGCGAGCCGACAACCTCGCCGTCGTTACCGGCTTGGTCACCCCGCACCGCTGGCGCGAGGTGAGCCGCACGAGCATCGAAGCCATCGTCGGGGCAGCCCGCCTGTGCGCCCGCTACAGCGTCATCGACATCGCGGCCACCTCCCTGGAGAAAGCGACGCGCGGGGTCAACCGCGACGACGTGGCCCTGGGAGTCCTGGAGAGGGCTGACCGCCTCGTCATCGTGGCGCGCGGCGACATCGTCGGCATCAACCGGCTGTCCTTCCTGGCGCGCTGGTGGTCCGAGCAGGGGCGCGATATCCCCGTTGAGGTCATCGTCAACCGCGTGAGCTCGGACGCAATCGGGGCGCGCCCGGTGGCCGCCCTCCAGGCCGCCATCGGAGCGTTCATGCCCGGGCGCATCTTCCACACCGTCAACGAGGATCCCGGCGTCGCCCGGGCCGCGCTGCGCGCCCAGGCCCTGGGTGAAAAGGGCACCCGTTGCCAGGCAACCGACGCGTTGGAAGCGATTGTGGCCCAGTGGGTGCCTACACTGTGACCATGCGCGTCTACGTTCCCGCCGTCCTGTCCGACCTGTCCGTCCCCCTGCCGCCCGTGCGTGGCGGGGTGGTCGCCGTGCCCGACGCGGCGATGAGCGCAGAGGACGTCGAGGTCCTCGAAGACGACGCGATCACCGAGGCGGCCCTGGCCTCCCTGGAGCAGGTACGCGAGGAAGGGGCACAACCCGCGCGCATCGTCCTGGCAGTCGACACACCCACCTCGACGACGCTGAGCCCCGGCGAGGCCATCGAAGCCAACATTTTCACCGCCCCCGCCTTCGAGTACACGTGGTCGGACGTGGCAGCCATCCTCGCGGACCTGCCTGACGCCGGGCCCGCCGTCGCCGCCGTTGTAGCCGCCGAGACGCAGGAGGAGGCCGACGAGGCCGTGGCCGCCCTGTGGGAGTCCTCCCTGGCGTGGTTCGACCGCTCCGAGCGCCCCGACGTGCTTGCACTGCACCGCGGATAGCTACCTGCGCGGGTGCGCGGTCATGTGCGCGCATGCCACCGTGCGGCCCGGGTAATCACGCATGCCATCGCGTCGGCGCGCACGGAATCCACGCGACGTGTGGCATCGGGCCGCACACCGATGCCCGCCCGCTTCAGATTCCTAGGCGCGCACGCGCAGCGTTGAGCCGCCGTCTTCGAGCGGACGCACCTGGATCTGGTCGGCGATCTGTGTCGCCATCTCCTCCACGTGGGAGATGACGCCGACCGTCCGGCCCGCGCAGCGCAGGGCCTGGAGCTGCTCCATGACGAGCGAGAGCGTGTGCGAGTCCAGCGAACCGAAGCCCTCGTCGATGAACATGGTGCGCAGCTCGACCCCGCCAGCCTCCGCCGAGACGACGTCGGCCAGGCCGAGCGCGAGGGCGAGGGACGTGTAGAAGGTTTCCCCGCCCGACAGCGTGCGCGGGCTGCGCGTCGCATCCGTGTCGTGGTCGATGATCGCCAGGCCCAGGCCCGACTTGCGCGATGCCGTGCCGTCGTCGGGGACTGCCACCAGCTCGTAGCGCCCCGAGGAGATGCGCTCCAGGCGCGGGTTCGCGGCCGCCAGTACCTCCTCCAGGCGGGCGATGAGCACCCAGGCGGACAGGGGAGTGGAGGCCAGGTTGTCCGGTCCGGAGGCTGACGCGATGTCGGCCAGGCGACGGATCGGCCCGGCCTGGGCGCGGGCCCGTGCGAGCTCAGCCAGCGCGTCGTGCAGCGACGCGCGGGCAGCGTCGAGCTGTGCGCAGTGTTGCTCCAGCATGCCCGCCGCCCTCGCCATGGTAGCGGCCTCCTCGTCCGCGCGGCGCGAGGCCTGCGCGAGTGCCTCGACGTCGGGCGCTGGGGTAGCCGCGGCGCGGGTCAAGCGTTCGGACGCGAGAGCCTCGCGCACTGCGAACAGCTCCTTATCGTGCGTGGCAACCCGATCCTCCACGGCCTCCACCTGGGAGAGGGGACGCAGAGCCTCGCGCCACGAGTGGGCCTCCAGGCCCTGCGCGTCGAGGGCATCGGCGAGGGAGCCACGAGCCTGCGCGTGGGCATCACGCGCGTTCGCCCAGTCTGCGCAGGCGCCGGCGAGTGCGGCCATGCGCTGCGCGCGCCGATCAAGGTCTGCCGCCCGAGCGTCCAGAGACTCAAAACCCGCGCGCTCGGCCTCCACACGCTCGGTGGCGCTGGCCAGCGCGGACTCGCGCTCACGCAGCGTCGATGCGAGAGAAGCAGCGCTCTCGCGCGCGGCGGCCAGGGTGTCCGTCAGGCCGTCGAGGCGTGCGCGTTCCTGGGACAGGGCAGCCTCGACCTGGGCGATCTGCGGGCCGAGCGCCTCCAGCTTGTCAACGCGAGCAGCGGCTTCGTCCCGCTGGGACTCCAGCATGGGCGTGGGCGCGCCCGCGACCTCGTTGAGCTGAGCGATGCGGCGCACGAGGTCCTGGTGGCGCACCTGCGCGTCGCGCAGCGCGCTCTCGGCATGGTCGCGCTCCTGGTCAAGCTGTGCGACCTGCTCGCGGGTGATCTGCCCGGCGGCAGCCGGCGCCGGGTTGGGGTGCTCGGTGGACCCGCACACCGGGCAGGGTGAGTCCTCCTCAAGCTCGGCCGCCAGGGCCGAGGCGCTCTGGGCGATCCACAGGTCGTGGCCGTCCGCGGACGCCGCATTCGCGAGCTTCGCCGCGACCGTCGCGTCGCGCAGGTCGTCGGACGCCCCCAGGAGAGCCGAACGCAGGAGGTCGGCTTGCAAGGACGCGTCCAGGCGCTCGTGGAGGGCTCGCAAGGTAGACGCGGCCTCGGGCAGGGTGTCTGCGTCCGCGCGCATGAGCGACAGCGCCGCGCCCGCCCGCTCGATGGCCTGCGGGAGAGACTCCCGCTCGGCCTCGATCGAGGCAACGCGCGCGGTTGCCTGCTCGTGGCTCGCACGCAGGGAATCAATCTGCGCGCGCAGATCGGGCAGGGAGCGCTCCGTCGACAGGGCCTCCTGGAGGCCGCCCCGCACGCGCGTTGCTTCGTCGCGCCGGCCCTGGGCGCGCTCGCCAAGAGCGGCCACGGCCTCGGCGGACAGGGAAGACGGATCGAGGTCCGACCCGTCTTCGAGCGCGGGAGACAGGGCGAGGACCTGATCGCCGGCCGCCTCCAGGCGCGCCCGCGCCGAGGCCTCGGCCTGGTCGTAGGGGAGGACCGCAAGCGCCCGGCGTGCCAGGCGCGCACATTCCCGGTCTGCGTCGATGGCCTCCTGCGCAGCCGTCAGCTCGGCGAGCGTTGCCGCCGCACGCGCGTGTTCGGCCTGGTCGGCGGCCAGGGAACGCCCCTGCGCCAGCGCCTCGGTGGCCTCGCGCGCAGCCAACGCGGACGCCTGAGCGACGCGCTGGGTCTGTGCATGAGCCTCGCGCGCGCGATCGCACGCCGTGCGCGCCCATGCCGTCACCGCGCTGGAATCCTCCGCGCCGGCATCGAGCAGGGCGGCCTCATCGGCCCGAGAGATACGCTCCCCGGCACTGCCATTGTGGAACACATCGTCATCGCCGAAGGCCCCATCCAGGGAACGCACGCGCTCGAAGGCACTGACGGCACTCACGCGCCGTTCCTCGATGCCGCGCTTAGACGACGCGGCGGCCTCGGCCAGCGCCTTCGTGAAATCCGCGTAGATCTGCGTGTCGAAAATGTCGCGCAGGATCTGCTCGCGCGCCTCGGAGGTGGCCGTGAGGAACTGGGAGAACTTGCCCTGGGGGAGCACGATGGTCTGGAGGAACTGGTCCTTATCCAAGCCGACGATCGTCGGGATCTCGTAGCCCACGTCGCGCGGCCCCGACGCGATGGCCTCGACCGTGCGCCAGCCGTCGGGAGCGTCCGGATCCTCCACGACGCGCGTGAGCGTCGACTTCGAGTTGCGCTGCGATTTCTTACCCGCCGGGGTGTACGCGGGGGTGCGGCTCACGCGGTAGATGCCCGTGGCCACCTCGAAGACCAGGTCCACCTCCGAGGGGTCCGAGTCCGAAATGTGGTTGGAACGCAGCCGATCCTTGGAGGCGTCCTTCGTGCGTGCGACGTCCCCGTACAAGGCGAAGGTGATCGCGTCGATGATCGTGGACTTGCCCGCGCCCGTGGGCCCCTCCAGCAGGAAGAGCCCCGAGTCCTCGAAAGCCGTGAAATCGATCGTGTGCGCCCCGGCGAAGGGCCCGATACCCCGAATACGCATCCAACGAATCTTCACTGCATGTCCTTTCCTCGAAGCTGTGCCCACACGTCCTGGGCGAGAAGGCGCTCCTGATCCGATAGCGGCCGCCCGCCCACGGCCTCGTAAAACTCCTCGGTGACCTCGCGCGGGTCCCGGGAAGGGCGCACCTGGCGCGCGGGCGCGAGCGCGGGGGCCTGGGCGGGGCGGTGCACGACCACCAGCGCGTCAGGGTAGAGCGCGCGGATGCGTGGCACCATGCGCTCGGGGCGGGCATCATCCGTGACCGTGATCGACACGTACGAGGCCCGGGCCTCCTGATCGGGGTTCGCCAGCAGCTCGTCCATGGTGCCCTCGAGCACGCAGATCCCGTGCAGCGTCGGAATGGGAACCACCTCGATGTCGGTGACCGAGGTGGCGTCCGTGGTCACGAGGGTGACGGACTTGGTGGCCCCGGCCTCGGAGAACGAGTAGGCGATTGGCGATCCCGCGTAGCGGATCGGCACCGACGCTCCCGCGATGTCCTGCGGGCGGTGCAGGTGCCCGGCGGCCACGTAGTCCAGGCCGTGTATCAGGGGATCTGCGCCCCCGAGCGTATCGAAGAGGTCCGCGGACACGGATGGCACGCCGCCGACCTGAATGTCGCGTTCGGAGTCCGAGGCCTGGGCACCCGTCACGAATGCGTGCGGCATCGCGATGGCCGGGCGCTGGTCGCCACCCTCCCGCCGGGCCTCCAGATCCGCGCGCACCCGGCGCAGGGCCGCCGCCAGCACCGCCTGGTGGGAACGCGGCAGGGGAGCGGGCAGGCCGCCCTGCCCCTCCGGGGGCAGATCCGACAGCGACTGGCGCACGAGGTCCGGCTCCAGGAATGGCATCGGGTAGATAAGGGCGTCGGCGGCCTCGACCGGCACACCGATCGCCTCCGGATCCGTCACCACGTGCAGGGAAGGGGTGAGCATGTCGGCGAACAGGCCCAGACGCGCCGCCCCGTCGTGATTCCCCGACGTCAAGACGACCGTCGTGAGCGCGGTCAGCTCGCGCAGGGCGCGGCGCATCCGCGCCAACGCATCCACGGGCGGCACCGCGCGGTCGAACACGTCGCCCGACACGAGCACGGCGTCCACGCCGCGCTCCCGGACCAGATCGACGAGCCAGTCGATGAAGGCATCCGCGGAATCCGCCAGGGACTGCCCGTGCAGCGTGCGCCCCAGGTGCCAGTCGGAAGTATGCAGAATCAACATGCCACCAGTGTGGCAGAGGGCGCCCACATCTGCGTCCGTCACACACGCTTGGAACGCGGACACGCGCTGCGCCGTTGCTCCCAGCCGATAGCATGGTGGGCATGACAAAGCCCTTCCTCATGCTGACCTCGCGCGACGACGGCCCCGTGCTGGCCTCGGAAAGCGCCGACCTGCCGCGCTTCTCGGGACTGACCCCGGGTCACGTCCACCAGGTGCGCATCGAGAGGGAGCTGCCCGACCTGGACCTGTCGGCATACTCCGGTGCCTTCGTGTGCGGGTCCCCCTGGGACGCCAACGCCGACGACCACCTGAAGGAAGAACGCCAGGTGCGTGCCGAGGCCTGGCTGCGTTCCTTCTACGACCGCGCGCTCGCGGAATCCTTCCCGCTCCTGGGACTGTGCTACGGGCTGGGCACCCTGACCCTGCACCTGGGCGGCGTCATCGACACCCACCACGGCGAGGAAATCAGCGGCATCGCGCTGACCAAGACCGACGCGGGCCGCGACGACCCGCTCCTGGAGGGCACGCCCGACCGTTTCTACTCCTACGTCGGCCACCACGAGGCCGTGCGTGAGCTTGCCCCTGGCATGCAGGTCCTCCTGGCCGGGGACGACACCCCGATCCAGATGGTGCGCGTCGGCGAGGCCGCGTGGGCGACTCAGTTCCATCCCGAGATGGACCTGGGCGGCGTCAACGTGCGCATCGACCAGTACGCGGGCCGCTACTACCCGGCCGAGAAGGCCGAGGCCATCCGCGCCCAGGTCGCAACCGTCGACACGGCCCCCTCGCGCATCATCCTGCGTAACTTCGTGCGCCGCTTCCAGCGCTGAGCGACCGCGCGCCTACTGGGCAGTGCATCCAGGAACCCATTGAAGGCCTAGCTGATCGGTGGCATCGGTCTGCGGCGCGAGCACGCCGCCTGGCCGGGGAGGTCGCGACGGAGAAACAGATGGCCACCAACTCGGAGCCCATGAGGACGAGTTGGTGGCACATCACGATGGGTGGCCGACGGTATTTCTCAGGCACGCTGTTGTTCCTCGCGTCAGTGGAGTGCTCGTTCGATCATCAGTGGAATACGATGAATCAACAACAAGATCATTCCGCTGTAGAAGAACCAGTTCAGTGGTGTCCTACCCGTGACTATCGAATATGCGACAGTGCCGACTAAGAGGAAGCAGGCCACCGCCGCAAGCGTCTTCGCTGCAACGTGACCCATGCTCATGTTGTGCATGGGTGCTTGCTGCGGGGAGGTCGAATCAAGGGAATTCATGTCACGCTCACTTGTAGTAGCAGTAGTTGTGCTGGCGGCATTCGCCTTTGAACCCCTGGCTCCAGCCTAGGTACCCGAGCCAGGCGGCGGGCGAGATGGCAGCTGCTGCCTCGAGAGCGTGACCGAATGAACCGTTCCACATGCTCCACGTTACCTCGCCCGACTTTGCGCGTGAGACGCCGTCGTTGTAGGCGACGGCGTACCCAAGCGCGAGTATTGCGACAATTTCTCCGACAACCTGCGTGCCCTCGGTCGATTCAATCTGCTCGACTGCCGCCTCACCCGTTGGGGCGATGGTTGATCGACCAGTGGCTTGCGTGGGGAGAACCATGCCTGCCGACAGGAGTGCTGCGCAGGCGAAGGATGCGAGAGCCCTGATAGTAGTTTTCATAATGATCACGTCCTTGTAGTCAGGTGTAGCGACCGCCGCTACATTTCTATTATTGACTGGCCTAATGACCTGTCAAGCATTTCGAGTAGTGAAATATGTTACATTACGCCCTTATTGTTTGTAATATTTTGCGGGTTAAGGGTCAAAAAGTGTGTCCGGAATCGCGGATTTTCACGGATTGACCTGT
>CABKMZ010000007.1 GCA_902373545.1 uncultured Actinomyces sp.
ACCCACTCGACGAAGAGCGCCTGCCAGCGGGTCGAACCCAGGAAACGGGAGGCCAGGCCGCGCGGGGAGGAGTCGCGCGGGTGGGGCTTGGCCAGGGACGAGGGCGGGGTGCCTTCCGGGTCGGCCGCAGCAGCAGCGGCGTCGGGGTCGTCGTTCGAGAGGGCCGCCTCGGCGGCCGTGCCGCGCCCGGCGCGCTGGCGCACGACCATCAGAAGGATGATGCCAACCAGGCCGCCCCACGCGAAGACCTCGGTCAGCCACTCCCACGGTGCGAAGTGGCCGAGGAAGGGCAGCGTGAAGGTCTGAACGCGCAGCTGGGCGTAGCCCGTGACCAGGGTGAAGAAGAGGATCGGGAAGGACACCATGACGAGCCAGTGGGCGGCCTTGATCCACGGGCGCCCCTTGAACTCGCGGTGGGTGAGGGCCGCGGAGACGACACCCCACGCTCGCTTGCTGACGGGGCCGAGGCGCCCCGGGTCGGGCGTGCCCGCCGAGACCGTGCGCCACATGTGGGTCAGGCCTCGCGCGAACGACAGGACGGCCAGGGCGCTCACCAGCAGGGCGAGTCCCCACATGATGGCGCTCAGCGTCGGATTGGCCACGTTTCCTCCTCAAGATTGCTGCACTCCATTGTGTCACCTCGACCACGCAGCGACCGAATTCCCAGGCAAAGCGTGCGCAATTACGCGCTCCGCGGTGGGTCTGGCCGAGCTTGCATGTGCTCACCGCAACGTGGAAATGTGCCACGAGGAGGGAAAAAGTGTGGGAGAGTGAGAGCGTGCTTCCCGTCTCGCAGCCAGACATGACACTGTCCGACCAGGAACTCTTCGGAGACGATCACCCGCATGATCACTGCGGGGTCTTCGGAGTATGGGCCCCGGGCGAGGATGTTTCCCGCCTGACCTACTTCTCCCTCTACGCCTTGCAACACCGCGGCCAACAGAGCGCCGGTATTGCGACATCGAATGGCAAGCAGATCCTCGTGTATAAGGATCAGGGCCTCGTCTCGCAGGTGTTCTCCGAGCAGTCTTTGCAGGGCCTACGCGGCCACATCGCTCTGGGCCACGTCCGCTACGCGACGACCGGCGCGGACGTGTGGCGCAACGCCCAGCCGACGCTGGGCCCCACCCCCACGGGCACGCTCGCCCTGGCCCACAACGGCAACCTCACCAACACGGTCGAGCTGCGCGAGCTGGCCTCCGAGATCGCCGACGATGGCGAGGACTTCGAACGCGGCGCCTCCACCGACACCTCCCTCGTGACCGCGCTGCTGGGCATGGCCGACCGCATTCCCGGGCCGACCCCCTTCATCGCGTCCCCGTCCGTGACGCCTTCCGAGACCGATGGGGACGAGGCCACCCCGGCCTCGTCGATCACCGATCCCGAGCCCGCGCCCCTCGTCGGCGCCGCCCTGAAGGTGCTGCCGCGCATCAAGGGCGCGTTCTCCCTGGTCTTCATGGACGAGAACACGCTGTACGCCGCGCGCGACCCGCACGGCTACCGCCCGCTCGTGCTCGGCCGCCTGGCCTCCGGCTGGGTCGTCGCCTCCGAGACCGCCGCCCTGGACCTGTGCGGCGCGACCTTCGTGCGCGAGGTCGAACCCGGTGAGCTTATTTCCATCGACGCGTCGGGCGTGCACTCGCGCCGCTTCGCCGTGCGCCGCTCCAACACCTGCGTCTTCGAGTACGTGTACCTGGCCCGCCCCGACACCACCATCGGCGGGCGCCGCATCGTGGCCGCGCGCCACGAGATGGGCGCTGCCCTGGCGCGCGAGAACCCCATCGAGGCGGACCTGGTGATCCCCACCCCCGACTCGGGCACGCCCGCCGCGATCGGCTACGCACAGGAATCCGGCATCCCCTTCGCCCAGGGCCTCGTGAAGAACGCGTACGTGGGCCGCACCTTCATCCAGCCCACGCAGTCGCTGCGCCAGCTGGGCATCCGCCTCAAGCTCAACCCGCTGCGCGAGGTCATCGAAGGCAAGCGCCTGGTCGTCATCGACGACTCGATCGTGCGCGGTAACACGCAGCGCGCGCTCGTCAAGATGCTGCGCGAGGCCGGGGCCGCCGAGGTGCACATCCGCATCTCGTCCCCGCCGGTGCTGTGGCCCTGCTTCTTCGGTATCGATTTCCCGACGCGCGCCGAGCTCATCGCCTCGTCCATGAGCGTCGAACAGGTGCGCGATTCCATCGGCGCCGACTCCCTGGCCTACCTGTCGATCGACGGCATGGTTGGTGCCACCGGACAGGGCACGTCCCTGTGCATCGGCTGCTTCACGGGCGCATACCCCGAGACGATCCCCGCCGGGACGCCCGTTCCCGGAACCCCCGAAGCCACCCCCTGCTAACCTCCACGCCCGCACGCTTCCCCTGCGCCGCGGGCGTCGTTCTCAACCCGACCACCCAGACACGGCCTCGTCGAGCGCCACCCGCGAAAGGCACCACCCATGACCGACACCCCCCTGGACTACGCGACCGCCGGAGTTGACACGGCGGCGGGCGACCGCGCCGTCGAGCTGATGAAGAGCGCCGTGGCCGCCACCCACGACTCCACCGTCCTGGGCGCGACCGGCGGATTCGCCGGCATGGTCGACGCGTCGGCGCTGCTGGGCATGGAGAAGCCGCTGCTCGCGACCTCCACGGACGGCGTGGGCACGAAGATCGCGATCGCGCAGGCCATGGACGTGCACGACACGATCGGCCAGGACCTGGTCGGCATGGTCGTCGACGACATCGTCGTGATCGGCGCGCGCCCGGTCCTCATGACCGACTACATCGCCTGTGGGCACGTGGTCCCCGAGCGCATCGCCGCCATCGTCACCGGTATCGCGCGGGCGTGTGAGGCCACGGGCACGCCCCTCATCGGCGGCGAGACCGCCGAGCACCCGGGCGTCATGGAGCCCGACGACTACGACATCGCGGGCGCGGCCACCGGCGTCGTGGACGCCTCCAAGCTGCTGGGCCCCGAGCGCGTGACGGGCGGCGACGTCGTCATCGCCATGGCGTCTTCGGGCCTGCACTCCAACGGCTACTCGCTGGTGCGCTCCGTCGTCTCCCGCGTCGGCGCCTCGCTGGAGTCCCACGTGGCCGAGTTTGGCCGCACCCTCGGCGAGGAGCTCCTCGAACCCACCCGCCTGTACACGCGCCTGTGCCTGGACCTGGTCGAGCGCTTCGGCGTCGAGGGGATTCACGCCTACTCGCACGTGACCGGTGGCGGCCTGGCCGCGAACCTGTCGCGCGTCCTGCCTGTTGGCGCGGTGGCGACCGTCGACCGCTCCACGTGGACCGTTCCCGCCGTGTTCGACTGGGTGCGCCGCGGCGGCGACGTCACCTGGGTCGGCATGGAGGACTCCCTGAACCTGGGCGTCGGGATGGTCGCCGTCGTGTCGGCCTCCGTGGCCTCCGAGGTCCTGGCCGCTATCAACGAGGCCGGGGTGGCCTCGTGGGTCCTGGGCTCCGTCACGACTCTTGGCACGGATGCGACCGTGGAGGGTTTCGGCCCGATCGACGACCTGAGCGCCGATTCGTCCGGCGTGCGCCTCATCTCCGGCACGAAGGGCGTGCAGGCGGGCGCCGTGCTCATGCACGGCGAGTACCGCGTCGGCTGACCCCGCCCGTCTGTCTGATCACAGTGAGGGGCCGAGGCCGGGGTGGCCTCGGCCCCTCACTCTCAGCGGGACTGCAGCGGAGCGCGGTCGACGAGCCTGGGCAACCGAGGCCTCGTCAAGGAGCGTACGCCCGCGTGGCCGGGCCCGGTCGCGCGACCTCCGAGAACGCGGGCGTCGGCTCACCCGGGCGCGCCAAATCGGCGGACCGGTGCCCGATCCGCCGGATGGCTGAGCCGTTACTTGGTGGAGGAACCACCCGTCCAGAAGGACTCATCGAGCTGCTTCGGGTCGATGTCGTCGTCCTCTGCCGGGATATCCGCGAAGTCGGCGTATTTCGAGTAGAGGTCGTCGTCGATTGCATCGTCCTCTTCGGGCTCGTCCACAGCGGTATTCGCCGTGTACGAGTCCTCATCCGCCAGCTCGCGCTGAAGTGCGTTTAGGTCGGTGTCGGGGCTGAAATACTTCAGCTTCCGAGCGACTTTCATCTGCTTAGCCTTTTGACGGCCGCGCCCCATGGCGTCGACCCCCTCCGCGTCGTTCGGGTCCGCATCAAGCGGTTCCCTGGGTGTTCAAAATGTTTCGTGGGTCCATCATAGCTAAAGACGGGCCTTGACCTCACCTTGGATCAGCTTTTGCGCGAACAGCGTAGCGGCCCGTTGCGTACGGATGCGCGGAAGCCCGCGGAAAAGCGGCCCAGACGGCTCATTCGTGTGAACGCGGTTACTGGAGGTGGAACGCGTACAAACACGTACCCCTCGCGCGAGCATCATGCCCGGGCGAGGGGAACGTTAGGATGGGTCGAAGCGTCAGGCTTCCAGGGCCTCGTCGAGCTTCGCGAGCGCGGCGAGCGTCTGCTTGGTGGCCTCGCGGCCGATGCGGCGGGCGTGACGGCGGGCGCGGCGAGGCTTGCGGGTGGCCAGCAGAACCAGAACGCCGATAGCGCCCACGGTCGACAGGGCGACGATGGCGACCTTCTTGATGGCCTCCGCGTTGCCGCCGATCGCGTCCTGCAGGGTCAGCGACGCGGACTCCTTCAGAGACTCGAAGCGCACGGTCGCCTCTTCCTTCGCCTCCTGGGCGAGTGCGGCGGGCTGGACACGCGCGTACAGCTGATCGATCGTGGCGGCCAGCTCGGCGCGCTGACGCTCGAGGTCAGCCTGGATCTGTTCTTCGGTGCGCGGACCGGAGGGCGCGGCGGTGTGCTCGCCGACGGTCACGGTGCGAGGATCGACGGTGTTGCTCACTTGCCCAGTCCCTTCTGGATGGCTTCCTTCGTGGCGGCCACGGACGCGGCCGGATCCGGGCGGTGCTTCTGCGCGCTCTGGAGGGCGTTCTTACCGGCCAGGGCCAGCACCAGCACGATCACCAGCAGCAGGACGACGACAATCAGCGACGCCGCCCACGCCGGGAGCACGAGGGCCAGGAGGACCTCGATCGTGTGGAGGGTCCACCCCAGCAGGAAGAGAGCGAACACGGCGGCCGTCACGAGGAGGCCGGCGCCCTTACCGCTCTTGGCAGCGAAAGCGCGCGCCTTCGTCTTGTTGAGCTCGATCTCATCGCGCACGATGCCCGACAGCTGGCTGGTGACCAGCGCGACGAGGCTGCCGATGCTGGGGCGTGCCTCGGGGGCGGGCGCAGCGTGCTGCGGCGCGTGCGGTGCGGGGGCCGCGGGCGGCGGGAACTGCCCGGGTTGGGGGATGGACTGGGTCATGGGGACTCCTGCGCGTGCGGGGGTAGCGAGGCAGCGCCTCGCAGGATAAACCTAGTCTCTCACGAAGGGAGGCGGCTCGCAGTGACCCGTACGCTACTCCTTCGGCGCGATCGAGCCCGGCAGATCCGACAGGATCTTGCGGGCGCGCACGACCAGGTCGGAGACCTCATCCTCGGCCAGTGCCGGGTCGTCGGCGTCAACCTCGGGGATGTTGCGCACCGACGCGTCCGAGCGGTCCTCGTCCGAGGCCTCGTCCGCGCCGATCGGCGCCATGAGCGCCGTCTCGTCCGCCGCGGCGTCCCCGGAGGAAAGCGCCTGTCCACCTGCGGCGACGCCGATCGAGCGGCGGACCGGGGCCGAGGAGGAAGCGGACGCGGAGGAGCCAGCCACGACCTCGTCGAAGGGGGAAGGGCCGATAGCGAGGAGAGCGCTGGTGTCCTCGGGGTTGGCCTCCAGGGCGGTCGCGATGATCGCGGGCGTCGGGGCAGGGGCGTCGAGGGACACTCGGCCGTTCGTGAGCAGAATCGCACGATCCGTGGACGCGGCAAGCTCCGGGGACGGCGTCGACACGACGACCGCGCAACCCGCGTTTGTCAGCGCCCGCAGGAGGGGCCCCAGCTCGGCGCGCGCCTCGGCGGGCAGGGAAACCGGATCCTCGATGAGGAAGACCTCGGCGCCGGACACGATCGCGCGGGCAATGAGCGCCTTGAAACGCTCCCATTCCGTCAGCTCAGAGGGGTACAGGTCCACGCGCTGCGCCAGACCCGTCACCTGGAGGGAACCCACCAGGTTGTCCCAGTCCGCGATCGAACCCGTCGCCGACAGGGGAGCGAGGATGTTCTGGCGGATCGTCAGGGTCTCATCCAGCGGGGAATCCGTGCGGATCAGCGCCACCGAGCCGATGCGGCCCGCTAGACGCGCGGCCCACGAGCGCGACGGCGCCGCGACAATGCGGCCGACCTGCGGCTCCTCGAGACCTGCCAGGATCAGGAACAGGGCGCGGGCTCGGCGGCCCGTCGGGTCCAGGATGGCGCTCAGCGTGTGCGCGCGGAAGCCCATATCCACGTTCGCCAGCAGGACCGCACCCGTCGCGTGGTCCGTGTAGGTCAGGCCCAGGCCTGCGACCAGGACCTTGCCGCCGCCACCCTTCGCGGCGAAAGAACGGCGCGAACGATACCAGGGGCGCGGCTCGCTCATAGGCATCTGGGCGGAAGGCGGCGCGATCACGACCTCGCCCTGCGTGTGGCGAGGCGTCGGCCGCTGGTTCTGACTGTTCGATCCCTGCTGGTCGCGGATCGGTGAGGCAACCAGGACAGCACCGTCCTGCGCGCCACCCATCGCCGAGGCCGAGGCCCCCTGGGCGGACGCGTCAACCGCCGCAGCGGCGGTCGGCTCCGAGACGGCCTGCCCAGCGGCAGTCGGCTCCGGGACAGCCTGCCCAGCGGCGGCCGGCTCCGAGACGGCCTGCCCAGCGGCGGTCGTCAGGTCGGCCGCATCCCGGCCATCCGTACCCTGCAGGTTTTCACGCGAGTCGTTCGACATGCCCCTATTGTTTCAGGATCGTGTCGATTGTGCCGTAATGGCGCGCGGGAGTGGGACGGGTGATACGTTTGTGACGTCCTGCGAGTGTGTGTGGCGGCTGTGGCTGCCGTGTTCCCTGTATAGGGATGAACCTATGCGATGCATCAGGAGGACGTTTTCCCCGCGAGAGCGGGGATTTTTCTATGTTTGGGCTCTTTCTTTCACACAGCGGAGACGTTATGCTGAACATGCGTTGCATAAGACAAGTCTTAATGTTATCGTGTACCTATCAACCCCTCGGGGTGATGGCTGTCCCGTCGGGGCTGCTGGGCTCAACAATTTCAGAGTAACCAGACTCACTCATCGTAGCGTGTTTTGGTTGCGTAGGAAGCGAAATCGACTCGAGGTAGAGATGATGGCCCGAAAGAAAGTAGATGGCAAGGCGAGTATCCCTCGCCCTGTTGTGGCGCCGCCTGTCTTTCCTGCCGCGCGGCCGGACGTGGCGGTTTCGGAGCTGTCCGACCTTGCCCGTTGCTTTTGGGCCAAGACAGGGAGCGGCGCGTCCGCCTGGTTGTCTGTTGTTCAGCACCTCATGGACGCCGCGGACGTCGCCGGATACCTCTTCGATGAGTATGTGAGCGAGCATCACCGCAGACTCATGGCCTCCGTGTGGGAAGGGGACCAGGCGAAGGCGCGGGCGACCTTCGTGTTCCTGGCGGGGATCCATGACGTCGGTAAGGTGAGCCCCCAATTTGCGTGTCAGTCAGCGGAGCTCGCACCTTTCATTCGCGCCCAGGGGCTCGGCGTTATGCGAAAGGCAGATTATCCGGAACGCAAATTTTTGCCCCACGGCCTCGTCAGTCAGTTCGCGTTTCAGGAGGCAATTGTTCGCGGCGGAGGCGACGCTGCGCGCGCCGTTCATTGGGCGGTCCTCGTAGGAATTCACCACGGGCGTTACCCGGATGCGGGTGCGGTCAATGTCGCGCGCCAGCAATACAGGACACAAGAGGGGTCGGAGCAGGACGACCCTCGATGGGGGCAGGCTCGCGCGGAGATTCTTCGGTGGATGGCGAGGCGCAGCGGCTTTCCGCTCGAGGCGCCAGAAACTGCGCTGCCCGAGCTCCCCATTGCCGTCGCCTCCGCCTATGCCTCGGCACTCGTCATCGCGGACTGGCTCGCCTCAAATGAGGACTACTTTCCGCTGCGCCCCCGCCCCGACAAGGGAGATGAGGAATGCGCGATTCGGTTCTACCCGGAGCTGGATGCCGGGCAACAGCGCAGACGGGCAGCTCGCGGATGGAAGCGAGCAGCGTTTCCTGCCCCCATGCGTCTACCCGCCACTCTCGAGGAGCCAATCGCAGACTTCTACCGTCACCGCTTCGGGTGGCCAGCCTCGTACCGGCCGACCTGCGCCCAGCGCGAGGCCGTGGAGATCGCCTCTACCGAAGACCCGGATCTCATGATCGTCGAGGCACCGCCCGGGTCCGGGAAGACCGAGCTGGCTTTTGCAGCCGCTGAGGTTCTGATGCGTGCTCGCGGTCTGCAGGGAGTGTTTGTCGCGCTGCCCACGCAGGCCACGACCAACGCTATGTTTGAGCGCGTCACCTCGTGGCTCACGAGCATCCTGGGCGATGAGCCGCAGCGGCTGGGCATCCAGCTGGCGCATGGGAAGAACAGCTTGAACGAGTCTTTCATGCGTCTGCTCGAGAGTGGTCAGAGCCCCCTCGAAGTGCACGACGACGAGGAGGACCTGGGCCTGCACGCGAGCCGGTGGATGGGGCAGCGCTGGCGCTCGACGCTCTCGCCCGTCGTGGTTGGCACGATCGACCAGGTATTACTCGCGGCTCTCAAGTCGCGCCACGTGCTGGTGCGCCATCTCGGACTCATGGGCAAGGTGGTCGTCATCGATGAGGTGCACGCCGCCGACGAGTACATGGAGACCTACCTGGAAGCCGCCCTCACGTGGCTCGGCATGTACGAAATCCCCGTCGTCCTGTTGTCCGCGACCCTGCCGCCCGCGCGTCGCCGCGCGCTTCTGGACGCCTATCGACGAGGCCGTGGCTCATCGGGCGAAGGGGCTCAGTTGGTCGAGGGCATGATCGGATATCCGGTCATCTCGACGGTGTCAGCTACGGGTGTGCACGTCCACGAGATTACTGGTGAGGCAGAGGTCCCCAAGCGGATCATCCCGACATCGGTGGGATCCCCCCAGGAGATCGCGGAACTGCTGGACCGCGAGCTAGCTGATGGCGGATGCGCTGTCGTTATTCGCAATACCGTCCGCGAGGCGCAGGAGACCTATGACGCGGTGAAGGCCGTGTTTGGACGCGAGCAGACGACCCTGCTGCACTCGCGCTTCCTGGCAGCTGAGCGTGCGGCGCGTGACCGTCGGATGCTCGAACTCTTTGGCAAGGGGGCCACACAGCGTCCCCAGCGTCACGTCGTCGTCGCAACACAGGTGATTGAGCAGAGCCTCGACGTCGATTTCGACCTCATGCTCACGGACCCCGCGCCCATGGACCTGATCCTGCAACGCATCGGGCGACTGCATCGACATGAGCGAGCGGATCGTCCTGTGGGGCTGCGCGAGGCCCGATGCCTGGTGCTGGTGGAGGACCTCTTTGCTGTGCCGTGGGCCTACTTCACCGGGACAGATCATGTCTACTCGCGACATGCGGTCCTGCGAACCCTCGGAATCCTCTCGGATCGTGGCGAGATTAGGGTCCGTGAACCCGTCGACTACGCGCAGCTCACCGAGCTGGCGTACTCCAACGTAGAAGCCGTCGGACCTGCTCAATGGGCCGATGCTTTCGACACCGCGCTCGACGAACGAGAACGAAGTACCGCGCAATCACGGATGCGGGCAAATACGTGGTGCCTCGACGGCGCGAATCTTCCACGATGGCAGGCACCCGAGCTCGAAGAGAAGCTCCAAGGAAACGCTGCCACGGGGGAGGAGACCAAGGGACCGGGAGTTGCCGCAGCTCGCGCCGCGGTGCGAGACGGCGAAGACCAGATACCCGTCCTCGTCGTCGCGATTGATCCCGAGCTGGGCAACGTCCCGGTGCCGCCACCCCTCACCGGAGGGGCCACCGACGATGAAGAACTTGAGGTCGGCGAATACAACGCACGAGGGCGCATTGCACAGATGTGCTCATGGAGCATTTCCCTGCCTCCGTGGGCCTTCCGCGCTCGTGGGCAGAGCGTCGATCAGGCGGTGGACGCAGTTGCAGGTGCTATCTGGGATGATCCCATCACACAGGACTGGGCGTGTCGCGAGCACCCGCTCCTGGCCGGAGAACTGATCCTCGCGATGTACAAAACCCCCGACGGGAAGCGCCTGACGCGCGACCTGTGCGGATTCACACTTACCTACTCTGAAGAAAAGGGAATGGAGGTGCAGGGTCGATGAAGAACCCTGAGTACAACCTGCTTGACGAGCCGTGGATACCCGTCCGGCTCCTCGACGGGACCATCACCGAAGTCGGGCTGCTGGAGCTTCTTCGGCGCACGACAGAGATTGCCGATCTCGCGTGTGAGCTACCGACGCAGAGCATCGCGATCCAGCGACTCGTTTTGGCCATCGGGTATCGTGTGGCACCACCGCGCGATGCACGCGACTGGGTCAGGCAGTGGGACGAAGGCGCTCCGACGGAACAGATGATCGAGTATCTCGAACGGTGGAGAGACCGCTTCTTCCTGTTCGGCGGTCGTTTTCCTTTCATGCAGGTTGCGGATTTGCGGACCGCGAAGGACGAGACGAAAACGCTCGAGGACATTATTGCTAGCGTTCCTAAAGAAGATAAGCGCCTGTTTTCGACTCGTCAAGGTGCTGGCTTAAGGCGACTGGAAGCAGCGGATGCAGCACGTTGGCTGGTTCACGTTCAGGCGTATGATATCGCCGGTATTCACTCTGGTGCGGTCGGAGATATGCAGGTTAAGGATGGCAAGGGGTATGGTATAGGCCCCTCATGGTGTGGCCAGCTCGGACTTGTGTGGCTTAAAGGAAACGACCTGGATGAGACCCTGGTCCTCAATCTGATTCCTACTGATGCTGCTGAGCTGCAAGGGGGAGATTACTCGTCGTCCTGGGCATCGTGTAGCTGGGAGTTGGAGGAGCCGGAGACGGCGGCGAGGAAAGACTATTCTCTGCTGGGTAAGAACGGGAATCCTCAACTGGAGGGTTTGAGTATTCCACGGCTGCTGACGTGGCACTCTCGCAGGGTACGTCTCTATGGTGATTCTGCGGGAGTTCAACGTGTTCTTGTGTGTCAAGGAGACAAACTAGCCCCCCAGGAGATGCGGTTGTATGAACCTCAGAGTTTATGGCGTTACTCAACCCCGCAATCCAAGAAGTTCAAGACCGACGTCTACATGCCTCGTAAATTCGAGGCGGGTCGAGCGCTTTGGCGCAATCTGCCCGGAACCCTTCCCACCGTGACAACCGTGCAGGGTGCGGACAAACAGGCCAAGCGTGAGTTTCTCCCGTCCGCGACGCTGTCCTTCCACTACCAGCTCGACAATGCCTCAATCCAGACCACTTATCCCAAGGTGATGCGGATTCAGGCTGTAGGGGTTACGTACGGATCGCAGGAATCAACGTTCGAGGATATCTACTCGGATGAGCTGACTGTGTCGGTTGCTGTCATGCGAGCTGAACGTGAGGATCTGTCCGCTGAGATCGACCGGCAGGTTCGCCTCACCGAAGAGATTGCAAGACACGTGGGGAATCTTGCGGCGAACCTTGCACGCGCCGCGGGCGAGAGCGGAGACGGTGCCGGTGATGGAGCCCGAAACCGCGCCAAGGAACTCTTCTTCAGCGCAGTCGACACCGATTTCAGGATCTGGCTGACACAGGTCGATGGCCGCGAAAGCGCGAGGGACGCCGGGCGGCGGTGGGAGCGCTCCCTGCGTCAGCACGCCCTTGACATTCAGGCTGAACTTGTGAGGGGCGCCTCGTCGTCGGCAATCATCGGCCGGGATACCGGCAGGGGATACATGAACGTCGGTATCGCCGAAAACTGTTTCCGGGCGCGGCTCAGTGAGCTTCTCCCGGTGCATAACACCAATCAGGAAGGAACGAAATGACCAGCAATGATGCTGCTCCGGAGACCCCTCCGGATGGCGGTGCGAAAGGTCTGTCGACACGGCGCTCAGTGTACAGACGCGTCGGTGGGCTGATCGTGAATCGGCTCTGGAAGGAGACTCCGTCGGCCCGTGCCCTTCGCGCGCAGCTGCGGGGAGCGCTTTCTCGGGAGGCAGGCTCGGTGCCCGAGCTGTGGGATCTGACGCTCGATGGACGAACAGGATACCTGGGCGATGACCCAACCAGAGGCGAGAAGGCCGTCCACGGGGCTCTCACTCTCTGGGCCCTCCACCAGGGCTCGAATACGAGGCCGATGCACGATACGTCGGACCATCCGCGTAGCTTTGCCTCCGCGATCCGAGTCGTGGCTGAGGGGCAAAGCGGCGACAAGCACGCCGAGGAGACTCCGATCTACCGGCGTTTTTCTGCAGCCGTTCAAGCGCCCACGTTCGAGGGACTTCTCGTGCATCTGCGTTCGCTCGTCTCTCAACTCGAAGCAGCCGAGATCCCCTGTGATTACGCGCAGCTGGGAGCCGACCTCTTCACGTGGCAGGATCCGCGTCACCGCACATCCGTCATGCGTAACTGGGGGCGTCAGTTCGCCCGTCCCGCCGAAACCGCCCATACCGATCCCGCCTCCGACGAGTGACGTCGGGGCGCCGCAATCAAACAAACTTCATTTGTGAAAGGAAAGACAATGTCCGTCTTCGTTGATATCCACGTCCTGCAGACCCTCCCGCCCTCGAACCCGAACCGTGATGATACGGGTGCTCCGAAGACCGCCACCTTCGGCGGAGTCCAGCGTATGCGCATGTCGTCGCAGGCCATCAAGCGTGCGACGCGTGAGGACTTCGAGGGAAAGATCGCCGATGGAAATTACGGTGTGCGCACGAAGAAGATTGTCGAGCTAGTTGCGCGTTCAATCGTCGATAAGCGTCCGGACCTCGACTCGCAGGCTGTCGACCTCGCCGAGATGGGGCTGAAGGCCATCGGTTTCAAGCTTGCTAAGCCGAACAAGAATAAGAGCGATAAGGAGCTGAAAGAAGCTGGATTCCTCGTGTTCCTGTCGACCAAGCAGATCGAGCATGTCGCGGACGCGTTGATTTCGGTCGCTCACGAGGATGATCCCGCGGCAGCATTCAAGGAACTGAAACCGCGTAGCCTGGTTGACACGAATCACTCCATCGACATCGCTCTGTTCGGTCGAATGGTCGCCGAACCGAATGCTCTGAACGTGGATGCTGCCTGCCAGGTTTCCCACGCGATCGGTGTCGGCGCGGTTGAGCACGAGTACGACTACTACACGGCGGTCGACGATGAGAAGAAGCGCAACGATGAGGCCGACGAGGGTGCGGGAATGATCGGCACGATCGAGTTCGCGTCTGCGACGGTGTACCGCTACGCGACGATCAACGTTGGTATGCTGCGCGAAAATCTGGGAGACGATGCGGTTGCGGATCGTGCCATTGAGCTCTTCGTGGATAGTTTTGTTCGGTCGATGCCGACCGGCAAGATCACGACGTTTGCGAACCGTACCCTGCCGGACGCTGTTCTGGTTCAAGTTCGTGACGATCAGCCGATCAACATGAGTGGTGCGTTCGAGGAGGCGATCGTCGCCGGTCGACGAGGCTTCGCGGAGCCGGCGGTTCATCGTTTCGTTGAGTTTGAGTCGCGGCTCCGTGAGCTCACCGGTCTTAAGGCTGTGGAGTCTCTCGTGTCGTGGACGACGCCTCGCGGCGAGAGCTTCGCGGAGCTCGGCAAGCAGGTGCGCCTGGCGTCTCTCGGTGAAACCGCAGCGGAAGTGGTGCGGGGTACGCGATGAACTCGGTGCTCGTCTTGAGGCTGGCGGGTCCCATGCAATCCTGGGGCGTGGACAGTCGATTCACGCGCAGGTCGACGGAGGCTTTTCCAACGAAAAGTGCGCTGGTTGGTCTGCTCGCGGCGGCTCAGGGGCGTAGGCGCAGTGATCCGATCGAGGATCTGGCTGAGCTTCGTCTTGCCGTGCGGGTTGATCAGCCGGGGCAGTTGCTCCACGACTTTCACACGGCGCACAGGGGCGAAACATCGATGCCTCTGTCCCACCGTTTCTATCGGGCGGATGCCGCGTTCGGAGCCTTCATCGAGGGGCCCGACGACATGATTGATGTGCTGGCACAGGCAATTGTTCGCCCGGCGTTTCCGCTCTACCTCGGCCGCCGCTCCTGCCCTCCGACCTTGCCGCTGCGCCTCACTGTTCGCGAGGGCAGCACGTGGGATGCCGTGAATGAAACTCCGTGGATGGCCTCGGCGTACTACCAGAAGAAGCAGCGTTACGACCATTTCGTTCGGACGCGAGTCATCTCGGATCTGGGGATTATTCCACCTGAAGTGGAGAAATCCTCCCAGCAGACACTTCAGGATATGCCGATCAGTTTCGACTCGGAGCACCGCAGATACACCTTGCGGACCGTCGAGGAGACGTATATCGAGCTGGAGAATCCACAGTACGCGGAGACGAAGCCGCAGGCCCGCCCAGGCCTCGCGCATGATCCGATGGAGGTCCTCTAATGTTCCTCACACGCATCTACCTGAATCCTCACCGTCGCGGGGCGAAACAACTCATGCGCAGCCGGCAGATGCTGCACGCTGCTGTGATGAACTGCTTCCCTCCGGGTGTGCTCGATTCTCCCGGAGCTCCCCGGGTTCTCTGGCGGCTGGACCGTCCACCGGCTGTTCGGGGTGCCGCTCCTCGCCAGGGAAGTCCCTCGTGTGCGCTCTACATCTCGAGCCCGGTTGTCCCGGATCCCTCGCACCTCGTTGAGGAGGCTGGTTACGCGACGGATGGGGGAGTGCTAGTCCGTGACATGAGTGCTTTCCTTGATGGTCTGTCGGCTGGCCAGAGGTGGGGTTTCCGCCTCTGTGTCAACCCGACGTTCCGAGAGGCGGGTCAGACCAACGAGCGTGGCCAGAAGAAGGTCCTCGCGCACGTCACACAGGATCAACAAACGCAGTGGGTGCTGGACCGTGCGGGGCGCTGCGGCTTCCGGGTGATTTCCTCCGCCGAGCACGGGGGTGACCTGCCGGTTCTCGAGGATAACGACGGGCAACGCGTCGACGGTGCGAATCTACTGATCAACGGCGTTGAACGCAGTATCGCTGAGTTTAAGCGAGGGGAGCGTCGCGTGACCCTCGGGGTAGCTACCTTCGAGGGAGTGCTCGAGGTGACGGACCCCGAGGCCCTACGCCGAGTCCTCACCCACGGAATCGGTCGGGGGAAAGCCTACGGCTGCGGCTTGATGACCTTGGCTCGGCCATGAGACCGATCCCCGGGGCGAGGCCCCCTGACCCGAAGGACTTGGTGCGCGTTCGGGACCGGTTGACGTTCCTCTACGTCGAGCGGTGCACGATCAATCGTGACTCGAACGCGATCACGGTGGCTGACGGTCACGGAATCGCCCATGTCCCAGCGGCGGCGCTGTCGGTGCTGTTGCTGGGACCCGGGGTTCGGATCACTCACTCGGCGGTGTCTGTTCTCTCCGAGAGCGGATCGACCATCGTGTGGGTTGGTGAGAACGGGGTGCGATACTACGCGCACGGTTCTCCGCCATCGCGATCCTCAAGGTTATTGGAAGCGCAGGCTCGCGCGGTGAGCGATCCGTCGATGCGACTGACCGTCGCGCGCAACATGTACCTGATGCGTTTCGTCGGTGAGGATGTGACGAAGCTGAGTCTTCAGCAGTTGAGGGGGCGCGAGGGTGCTCGGGTGCGTCGCTTGTATCGTGAGCACTCGCAGCGCACGGGCGTGCCCTGGGACCGGCGCGAGTACGATCCGGACAACTTCGACGACGGGTCGGTTGTTAACCAGGCGCTGTCGGCCGCGAATTCAGCGATCTACGGCGTCGTTCATGCGGTCATTGTCGCGCTTGGCTGTAGCCCGGGGCTGGGCTTCGTGCACAATGGGACGTATCGCTCGTTTGTGTACGACATTGCGGACCTGTACAAGGCTGACCTGACGATCCCTATCGCGTTCGACGTAGCCGCGTCGCCGACGGACGAGGCTGTGGGCAGTGCCGCGCGGAAGGCCGTCCGTGATGCGGTTCGAGAGTTTCGGCTTCTCGAGAGGTGCGTCGCGGACATCAAGCAGCTGCTCTCCGTGTCTGGTGCCTTGTCTGTCGATGACGACGAGGACCTGATCGTGGACGACCTGCGCCTGTGGGACGACCGTGAGGGCACAGTTGCCGCGGGCGTGTCCTATGAGGAGGGCGATTCCTGGTGATCGTCTTGGTCCTGTCTGCGGTACCCGAAGGCCTGCGGGGGCACGTAACCCGGTGGCTTATGGAGATTTCTCCCGGGGTGTTCGTAGGGACTCTCAGCGCCCGCGTCCGCGAGCGCCTGTGGGAGATCGTCACGGAGAACATGAAGACAGGGCGGGCGGTCCTGGTCTATCGTGCGCGCAACGAGCAGGGCCTCGCTTTCCTGACGTGGGGAGATCCCTGGAAGCCCGTCGACTTCGAAGGACTGACTCTGATGATGCGTCCCTACTACTCAGAGGGACGAGGCCAATACTCCGAGCCGGATCCCGCGGCGCGTCAGTTGCGCAAGCGCCCGAAAATGAGTAACTTCCAGAAGAGACGGCAGGCCCAAGGGTTTCCAAGATCTGACCGATCTGCGCGATAAAAGCGCAGGTCAGGAAGTGTTTTCCCCGCCCACGCGGGGATGAGCCTCTCTGGCCTGGCCGACGCTGGGAAAAAGGCCGGTTTTCCCCGCCCACGCGGGGATGAGCCCACGATCACCTGGCTCACCGACGAGAACAGCGAGTTTTCCCCGCCCACGCGGGGATGAGCCGCCGTGGCTCGACAGGGTCAACGCATCGCGAGGGTTTTCCCCGCCCACGCGGGGATGAGCCCTACATTGTATACTATGCACTTTACATTGTGTGGTTTTCCCCGCCCACGCGGGGATGAGCCCCCGTCCCCCACACAGAAAGACTGAAACAGTGGGTTTTCCCCGCCCACGCGGGGATGAGCCGTACATGGAAGAGCTTGGAATCCACGCATACGAGTTTTCCCCGCCCACGCGGGGATGAGCCCAGTGGGTATTCTTGACGATATCATCAGCGCCGGTTTTCCCCGCCCACGCGGGGATGAGCCCGTGCGTAGCACACATCTGCAAGACTTTCAAGGGTTTTCCCCGCCCACGCGGGGATGAGCCCACGAAGGGGAGGCCGGGGTTGGCGGGCGGGTCGTTTTCCCCGCCCACGCGGGGATGAGCCCGGCGGCCTAAAGGGGTCGCTCGACCTGGCAGCGTTTTCCCCGCCCACGCGGGGATGAGCCGGGAATAGCCCACCGCCCGAACAACCCGAGGAAGTTTTCCCCGCCCACGCGGGGATGAGCCCCAGCCGAAGCGACCGTGTGTGAGAGTCCAGAGGTTTTCCCCGCCCACGCGGGGATGAGCCGGGTGAGGCGACAGGGCAGGGTGCGTTGAGGTGGTTTTCCCCGCCCACGCGGGGATGAGCCGTTAAAACACCACACCGAAAGGTACCCCCATGCGTTTTCCCCGCCCACGCGGGGATGAGCCCGCCTACGACGCCGCCAAGTGGGCACAGATCACGTTTTCCCCGCCCACGCGGGGATGAGCCCCGCCTGCCCGTGCTCCCGCTCCCGGTCCCCGAGTTTTCCCCGCCCACGCGGGGATGAGCCCCTTAGCAAGGTGCTAGGTGGCTGTCAACTTGAGTTTTCCCCGCCCACGCGGGGATGAGCCCGTCATGTCAACGAACTCATCCTTACGCTGGTCGTTTTCCCCGCCCACGCGGGGATGAGCCCTCACTGCCCGCGTCGACCAGACCCTCATCGGAGTTTTCCCCGCCCACGCGGGGATGAGCCTGTCGCGTACACGTCGCTAATGGTAGTGGCGGGGTTTTCCCCGCCCACGCGGGGATGAGCCGATGCTGGGTACAGCTAAGCAGTGGATGGACTAGTTTTCCCCGCCCACGCGGGGATGAGCCTACCGTTTCGACTGACGTTTTGAATGCTTCAAAGTTTTCCCCGCCCACGCGGGGATGAGCCGGCGCTGTGAGCGTGTTTTGGGTGGCTAGTGGTGTTTTCCCCGCCCACGCGGGGATGAGCCGCTTTATTGCACGCCTTGTAAAGCGCGTCCCAGGTTTTCCCCGCCCACGCGGGGATGAGCCCATGTGGGAGTCTTCCTCCAAAGTCATTGCCGAGTTTTCCCCGCCCACGCGGGGATGAGCCCTGTGTGGCCTGGGTCACGAAATTGGTTCGGATGTTTTCCCCGCCCACGCGGGGATGAGCCCTTCCTCGCGCGCATGACGCGCATGACGCGCATGACGCGCGCGTTTTCCCCGCCCACGCGGGGATGAGCCCCGCTAAGCAGTGGATGGACTACAGCGACATGTGTTTTCCCCGCCCACGCGGGGATGAGCCCCCGGCGGCGTCGAGGCGGGCGAGGGCCGCTCGGTTTTCCCCGCCCACGCGGGGATGAGCCGATGGGCCGTCCCGATGAATGGGAATACCTGGAGTTTTCCCCGCCCACGCGGGGATGAGCCGTGAGAACACAAATGCGAATCAACAAGGATACCGTTTTCCCCGCCCACGCGGGGATGAGCCCAATGCTTGCCGAGCGCTGGTTTACGTCGCCTGGTTTTCCCCGCCCACGCGGGGATGAGCCTAGCGCAAGCAGCGCGCCCAGGGAATTGCACGCGTTTTCCCCGCCCACGCGGGGATGAGCCCACCACACCGAAAGGTAACCTACCATGCTCATGGTTTTCCCCGCCCACGCGGGGATGAGCCCCATGGTGGTTGCCTATTGGAAATGTGAGATGAGTTTTCCCCGCCCACGCGGGGATGAGCCCCAGATTACCGAAAAGCAGTACGTACAGGCTAGGTTTTCCCCGCCCACGCGGGGATGAGCCGTCGTGCGGCTCAAATGCTGTGACACTCATGCGGTTTTCCCCGCCCACGCGGGGATGAGCCCGGTCCCGACGTGATCGGACCTCCTCGCCTGGCGTTTTCCCCGCCCACGCGGGGATGAGCCGGCCCGGAAGACTACGACGCGCGCCTACTCACGGTTTTCCCCGCCCACGCGGGGATGAGCCGGATAGATTTTTGGGGGTGATTACACGTAATGCGTTTTCCCCGCCCACGCGGGGATGAGCCCTTCTCGAAGAATGCGACGACGCGGCCCACGGCGTTTTCCCCGCCCACGCGGGGATGAGCCTACTTCGCGGCGGAGGGTTTCGACCGGGACAAAGTTTTCCCCGCCCACGCGGGGATGAGCCTGCGCACCTCGACGACGAGGCCGCCGCCTCCGTGTTTTCCCCGCCCACGCGGGGATGAGCCCCAGATTCTCATCATGCGCCAGTGCCCCTATGCGTTTTCCCCGCCCACGCGGGGATGAGCCCACCGGAGGGTAACTATCATGGCACACACCTACGTTTTCCCCGCCCACGCGGGGATGAGCCGACCCCGGTTCATCCTGGCCCCCGGCATTCGTTGTTTTCCCCGCCCACGCGGGGATGAGCCTCTGTCCCGGGACCAGACGCGATCACGGCGAGGGTTTTCCCCGCCCACGCGGGGATGAGCCCTCAGTCGGTCGCGCACCCCACTTCTTCGCGCTGTTTTCCCCGCCCACGCGGGGATGAGCCGGGGGAATCACTTGACACATGGTGTGTGGACGCGTTTTCCCCGCCCACGCGGGGATGAGCCGCAGTCCCACAAACTCATACCCACGCTCGGTAAATTTTCCCCGCCCACGCGGGGATGAGCCCGACACAAAGACATGTGAAGTAGTCAACATGGCGTTTTCCCCGCCCACGCGGGGATGAGCCCCTCGTTAGGGCCTTGCCAACACACAACAAACCGTTTTCCCCGCCCACGCGGGGATGAGCCCTCGACGGACTCGCCTCCAGTCAGACCGCCAATGTTTTCCCCGCCCACGCGGGGATGAGCCTGGCGCGAAGATCAAGTTCAAGGCCCGCTCCGGGTTTTCCCCGCCCACGCGGGGATGAGCCCGCCAGGTAACGCGCCTCAAAGGCATCTTCGTAGTTTTCCCCGCCCACGCGGGGATGAGCCAGTCAGCTTCGCTCGTTGCCGCGGTTGCAGCTGCGTTTTCCCCGCCCACGCGGGGATGAGCCCCGCGCGTGTATAGCATCGGCACCCCCGGGGTCGTTTTCCCCGCCCACGCGGGGATGAGCCGCGCATCCGCGCCAGGGAGCGCCGCGAAATGGAGTTTTCCCCGCCCGCGCGGGGATGAGCCCTGAGCTGCGAAATAGGCGGCGCTGCGCTGCCCGTTTTCCCCGCCCGCGCGGGGATGAGGCACGGGTGCGCCCCCGTCGTCGCGGCGAAAGCGCGTTTTCCCCGCCCGCGCGGGGATGAGCCCATGTGACGCAGTTCACACGCTGCCGAGTTGACGTTTTCCCCGCCCGCGCGGGGATGAGCCGCACTGGCGGAAGAATGGCTGCAAGGAACGGATGTTTTCCCCGCCCGCGCGGGGATGAGCCTAGGGGGCTATAACCCCTCTGGAATAGCGCGCGGTTTTCCCCGCCCGCGCGGGGATGAGCCCAAGGTGGCGTCAGGTGTGCGTGCACCACGGTAGTTTTCCCCGCCCGCGCGGGGATGAGCCGCACACGCAGGCGACGATACCTAGTATCGTCACGTTTTCCCCGCCCGCGCGGGGATGAGCCCGCTGCTGACGTTCGCGGTTGGTGCAAGCCAACGTTTTCCCCGCCCGCGCGGGGATGAGTCCATGCACGCTCGCGTCGATTACGTGCCGATCGGGTTTTCCCCGCCCGCGCGGGGATGAGCCGTCAACGTCACACGTACCCAGCATGCATTGCAAGTTTTCCCCGCCCGCGCGGGGATGAGCCCGCGAGCGGCAAGGAAGTCTATTTCGCGGGTCGGTTTTCCCCGCCCGCGCGGGGATGAGCCGCCAGGCGAGAGCCGATAGACTGTAGTCACAAGGTTTTCCCCGCCCATGCGGGGATGAGCCCACGGTGATGTTGCCGGCGTAGGACGTGGGGCCGTTTTCCCCGCCCGCGCGGGGATGAGCCCGCTGTTAGCTGCGGCTTCGCGAGGTCGATCATGTTTTCCCCGCCCGCGCGGGGATGAGCCGTCGAACGTGCTGCCCTTTTCGTCGCCAGCCTCATTTTCCCCGCCCGCGCGGGGATGAGTCGGCAATGGCCCTGAACCTGCAGGGAACGCCGAAGTTTTCCCCGCCCGCGCGGGGATGAGCCGGGCAAGGCCATCGTCTCCTTCGACCCCGGGTCGTTTTCCCCGCCCGCGCGGGGATAAGCCCGACCCACGATCCAATGCCGCCAGGCGAACAGGGTTTTCCCCGCCCGCGCGGGGATGAGCCGCGGGCGCTCGCCTGCGCCGGGCCACCCTGCGAGTTTTCCCCGCCCGCGCGGGGATGAGCCGTCCCCACCTGACCTACCTAAAGTCCCCACCCAGTTTTCCCCGCCCGCGCGGGGATGAGCCCGCGGCCCACTTCTCCGGGTGGTCCTCGGGTAGGTTTTCCCCGCCCGCGCGGGGATGAGCCGAACGCGCAGCGCGTGTTCGACGCGGCCCTGAAGTTTTCCCCGCCCGCGCGGGGATGAGCCCGGCGCTGTCATCGCGCGCTTGACGATCACGCAGTTTTCCCCGCCCGCGCGGGGATGAGCCGCCGACAGGCCTCACAGGGCCCCGGCCCCGCGTGTTTTCCCCGCCCGCGCGGGGATGAGCCGCTCCTCGAGATCATCGAAGCCGACGAAAATCAGTTTTCCCCGCCCGCGCGGGGATGAGCCTGATTTGCTGGATTGGGGCTTCTGCATGGTGCAGTTTTCCCCGCCCGCGCGGGGATGAGCCGCCAGCCCGCGCCGCCTCGGCGCGAACGTTCGCGTTTTCCCCGCCCGCGCGGGGATGAGCCCTCCGGGTACTCGGTACCGCCTAACCCGTGTGCGTTTTCCCCGCCCACGCGGGGATGAGCCGCCCAGCAGGGTGAGCCCGCCGCGGCTGATTCCGTTTTCCCCGCCCGTGCGGGGATGAGCCCGCCGTCGGGCGCTCTTTTTAGAGCGCGACAGAGTTTTCCCCGCCCATGCGGGGATGAGCCGTACTGGCCAACCGGTGGTCAGGACCATGCGACGTTTTCCCCGCCCGCGCGGGGATGAGCCCAGCCACGCCTTCGTGTCGCCGCTCCACTTGTGGACTATAGGTCACGAACGTGGTGCTTAAGTTCCGTGTTTAGGTTGGGATTGCGGGCGAAAGTCGCTGTTATTTAGGTTCGGGCGGTTAATCGCGCAGCTTCCTTGACTTTCTGGGGTGATCGTGTAGTGGGTGAGAACACGATCGAATCGTGCTCGGCGTTGCCCGGTGTGCGCTGTGCCGATGAAGAAGAATGGACACACCGCGGCGGGCGCTCAACGGTGGAAATGCACCTCGTGCGCCCTGTCAACCACATGTCCATCAGGGCGTGCGCGCCGACACGAACAAGCCGATGAGCTGGCAGACTTCATCGCGTGGGCGACGTCTCGGCACACCCAAGACGAACAGGAAGGCTCAGCGCGCGCTTTCCGGCGTCGTACCTGTTGGTGCTGGCAGGTGCCGGTACCTCACCCGCCCGTCACCGGGCAGGTCCACGATCAGATCTTCATTGACGGCATGCACCTGTCAGGCGGATGGGTGCTGCTGATCGCCCGAGACCGCGAGCATGTGCTGGAGTGGCAGTGGGCGGCCAACGAATCCGCGCAGGCCTACACGGCCCTACTTGAACGCCTCGCTCCTGCCGATGTGGTCACCACCGACGGTGCTGCAGGCGCCTTGGCGGCTATCGCGCACCTATGGCCCTCCACGCGCGTGCAACGCTGCCTGGTCCACGTTCATCGTGACATCATCCGCGACCTCACCATGCATCCCAGAACCGAACCCGCACGGGCGTTGCTGGCCTTGTCACGACGCTTGACGAGCATCACCAGCGTCGACCAAGCCAGCGCGTGGTTGACGATGCTCCACGACTTTGGGCACACCTTCCGAGAATGGATGTCACAGCGCACCTTCGCCGCTCAAGACCCTGCATGGGCGTCAAAAACCGGTAAAACCTGGTGGTACACGCATGAACGCACGCGCCGCGCCTACCGACGCTTGGCACGACTGGCACGCCAAGGAGTGCTGTTCACCTACCTGACCAACCCCGACGGCACACCAGCCGACCCGCCGGCCTGCGCCACCACCAACCACGTCGAATCCATCAACGCTGTCGTGCGTGAACTCCTCCACGCTCACCGCGGTGCCAGTGCCTACCACCAAGCCGTCATCGCCCAATGGGCTCTCCTCCTGCGCACCCCACAACCCCCGACCCCCACCGAAGTCCTGACCCAATGGGAACACGACGGGCGCCCCACACCCCGCCGGATCCCCACACCAAAACACCCCAACCACACCGATCAGAAACGCCACGGAATCCCGGAAGGAACCCCCACCCCAGAAGAAGGACTCTGGCCACGCAAAGGCTGGGCCGGACGCGCCCACTAGACCCACGACACGCCGTCTAAAGCACCACGTTTGCGCCTATAGCCCCCACTTGTCGTTTTCCCCGCCCACGTGGGGATGAGCCTGTGCCGACGATCATGGCGATGAGCAGCATCGCGTTTTCCCCGCCCACGCGGGGAGACATGAACCGAGAAGTTTAGGTTGTTCAACGTCACACTAGGTGTATCTGCCGTGATTGCCCTTCAGATACATTTGAGAGATGAGCGGGCAGTCAGTGGGTGAAGTAAGAGAAGAAAAGAACGTGATACGTATCTCAGGCATCGCTCCGCGCTGTAAAACCAAAAATCCCCGAAGCATGAGCTTCGGGGCTTGCTGGTGGCTCCGACCGGCGTCGATCCGGTGACCTTTCGATTTTCAGTCGAACGCTCTACCAACTGAGCTACAGAGCCAAGACCTGAACCAAAAGGTCTGGTCGGCGACCCCGACGGGACTTGAACCCGCGACCTCCGCCGTGACAGGGCGGCGCGCTAACCAACTGCGCTACGGGGCCTTACAATAGGTAAGACCTATTAAATTATGCCGTTCACAACTGCGACCGGCTGGTACCCCCAACGGGATTCGAACCCGTGTCGCCGCCGTGAAAGGGCGGTGTCCTAGGCCGCTAGACGATGGGGGCCTGTTGGCCGTCGAACTGGCGTCCGAAGACGGGATATATCTTAGGCAGAGGTTCGTCGGTACGTCAAAACGAAATCGAGTGACGAGCAACACGTTACATGAAAATGTTGCAATTGTGCGGAATTCACAGGATTTCATCAGCTAGTCGTCCTACCCTTGATCCATGATTCTGTCACCAGTACTCGGTGCCCTCGCCCAAGCGTCCGATGCGCTCACGCTCGCCGCCGCGGATCCGCAATCCGGCGCAGAGGCAGCCGTCGACACCACCATCGACGTCACCCTCCTGTTCCTCGGGCCCATCATCGGAGCCTGCCTGGGTGTTGTCGCGTCGATCGTCCTGTCCGTCCTCGCACGCAGGGCACTTGCTAAGTCCGCCATGGCCTCGTCGATCCTGAACCGCGTGCGCCGCCCTGCCCACTTTGCGTTCGCGACGTGGGGAGCGTGGGTTGGCCTCGGCATTGCGCTCGTGAATCCGCGGCTGACGGATTGGGGTGGCGCCTCCGTCACGACGTTCCTCATGCACCTGCTCCTCATCGTGGGCCTGGCGTGCATGACGTGGATGGGCTACTCCGCCGCGTGGGTCTTCGAGGACGCAGCAAAGGCACGCCAAACATCCGACAACGGCCTCTCGCGCCGCTTCGAGACTCGCGCCCAGGTCCTGCGGCGCTTCGCCCAGGTGGTCATCGCCGTCGTGGGTACGATCGCCATCATCGGGACCTTCGACGCCGCGCGCCATGCCATGACGACCGTCCTTGCGTCCGCCGGTGTCATCTCGGTGATCTTCGGTCTCGCCGCGCAGCAGACCCTCGGTAACGTCGTCGCCGGCTTGCAGCTGGCCTTCACCGACGCGATCCGCGTGGGTGACGTCGTGGTCGCCGGCGATAAGAAGGAAACCGGCTCGGTCGAGGAGATCACGCTGTCCTACGTGGTCGTGCGCATCTGGGACGAGCGCCGCCTCATCATCCCCTGCCGCTACTTCACGCAGACCCCCTTCGAGAACTGGACGCGCCGCGCCGCCGCCCAGCTGGGCACGGTCGAACTCAAGCTTGACTGGTCCGCGCCCATGACGCTGATTCGCGCCAAGGTTGAAAAGCTCCTGGCCGCCACCGACCTGTGGGACGGGCGCACGTGGGGCGTGCAGATCACCGCCTCCGACGAGTACACGGTGACCGTGCGCGTGCTCGCGTCTGCGAAGAACTCGGGCGACCTCTCCGACCTGCGCGCCTACCTGCGCGAGCACCTCATCACGTGGATCGTCACTGAAGAGCCGTGGGCGCGCCCCGCCCAGCGCATCGAGCCTCGCCAGACCGTCACCGTCGAGCAGGACATGAGTCGCGAGCACATCGCGCGCCTGGCCGCTGAGCTCGCCGGGATCTCGGGCACGAACGAGGCCGTGGCTGCGACGGGCAGTTCGTCTGTTCTTCGTGGGGCCGAGGCGCGCGAGTCTGCGGGTGGCACCCTGGGTGGCGCGGCCGCCGCGGAAGGCGCCGCGGGAACCGTGCGCGAGCAGCCCAAGGATGCGGCGCACGCCGCGCGCATGGTGGCTGCCCGCCGCAAGGCCAAGCGTGCCCGTCGCCGCGCGATGGCCGACCGTCAGCGCGAACTGGCCGACGGCAAGGCGCCCGCGCCCGACGAGACGCAGGTGATTTCCAAGTCCGCGCTACGCAAGATCATCGAGGCCGCCGGCAACAAGAATCCGCAGCTCACGCAGACCCTGACGGCCACGTCCATCGGCCGCGGTGAGCGCTTCTTCTCCGGCTCCGCCGATGCCGACGAACGCGCGGCCGCCCTGTCTGGCCCCGGCGAGGAGGTCTTCGCCGAGCGCGAGGCCCACTCCCGCCGCGTCAAGGAGCGTCACGAGGCTCGCAAGCGCCGCGCTGACGAGGCCTTGGATGACGAGGCGACCGCGGCTCTGGCCGCCGTCGGCGTCGAGCCCGTCGAGTTCGACCGCGACGCCGAGGCTGTCGAGCAGGCTCAGAACGAGCGCTCCGATGCTCAGGCAGATGCTCAGGCCGAGGGGTCTGCTCCGGAGGCTCCCGTCGCCGTGCCTCCCGCCCCTGCGGTCGCAGGCGCTGGCGCTGCTGGTTCCGTTGCTGCCGCTGCCATGACCGCCGCGAACGCCGCTGCGCAAGCAGCCTCGGATCCCGTTGAGGACGCCGAGTCCGAGCCTGTCAAGGCTGAGTCCGCCTCCGAGGAGCAGGACAAGCCCGCCGAGAGCACGCCCGCCGAGACCGGCGAGGTCGAGGAGGCTGCGGCCCCCGTTTCTGTCGAGGACATCAAGGCCTCGGATCTTGCCGAGGAGGAATCTGTGGAGCAGGTCGAGCCTGCTGCGGAAACCGAGCCGATTGAGCCTGCCGCGGCTGACTCCGATGAGCCTGTCAAGGCTGAGGACGCTGCCTGCGTGGAGCCCGAGGTTGAGGTTGTCGAGGCCTCGGATGCTGCCGTGGCGGAATCTGTGGAGCAGGTCGAGCCTGCCCCGGAAACCGAGCCGATCGAGCCTGCCGTTGCTGATTCCGATGAGCCTGTCAAGGCTGAGGATGCTGCCTGCGTGGAGCCCGAGGTTGAGGTTGTCGAGGCCTCGGATGCTGCCGAGGAGGAATCTGTGGAGCAGGTCGAGCCTGCCGCGGAAACCGAGCTGATCGAGCCTGCCGTTGCTGACTCCGATGAGGCTGACAAGCCGGAGGACACGACGCCCGATGAGCAGGCGACCGACGGTGCTCCAGAGCGTGAAACATTCGTGAAACAGGATGACCAGGAGCTCCCGACAGCGGAAACGGGCAACACGGGCACGGCGAACATGGTGTTCGCAGGCAGGCCTGCGCTCGTGCCGCCGCCCGCGCCGACCCCCGCGGAGATGGCCGCCTCGAACGATGGAGCTCCCGCGAATAAGCCGGAGGTCCAGGCGGCACCGGCAATGCCCGTGGCGCAGCCGGAGAAGCCCGAGGCTCCCGCAGCGCCGGTGCAGCCGGAAACACCCGCGGCGCAGCTGGAAACGGCGTCGACGCCCGAGGAGCAGGAACAGCTGGATCGGTCGGAAGCCCTGGCAGCACCGGAGCCTCCGGCAGTGCCCGCCCAGCAGGAGGAAGCGCCTGCGCAGCAGGAGGAAGCCGTCGCCCCGGAGGCAGCCCCGGAGCCGCCGCCAGCGCCTGCGCAGCAGGAGGAAGCCCCTGCCCAGCAGGAGGAAGCCGTCGCCCCGGAGGCAGCCCCGGAGCCGCCGCCAGCGCCTGCGCAGCAGGAGGAAGCCCCTGCCCAGCAGGAGGAAGCCGTCGCCCCGGAGGCAGCCCCGGAGCCGCCGCCAGCGCCTGCGCAGCAGGAGGAAGCCCCTGTGGAGAGCTCGCCTGAGCCTGCGCAGGAGGAACAAACCCCCGACGAGCCGTCCATCCACCCCGGCTGGTACGCGGTCGCCGAAGAGGCGCGCCTCGAGGAGGAAATCCGACCGACGCCCAAGATGGCGCCGCCGCGCGTGTCCATCATGGACTTCTTCCCGGCGGTGGCCCCCACCGGCGCTGAAGCGGCTATGCTGCGTGCGGTCACGGGCCAGATGCCGGTTATCGGGGACCACAAGGAGGACGAGGAATCCGCCTCCACTGACGAGGCCGTGGTTTCCTCCCTTGCATCCGCCGGGTCGGGCGACTCCGCCAAGGCTGAGCCCGCCAATGCTGAGCCCACCATGGCTGAGCCTGCACAGGCGGTTGCCGCGGACAGTGAGAGCACGCAGGTTCTCCCGACGCTTGAGGAGCCTCCCGTGCCCGACGAGACCCTCGTGATGGCGACGGCCGAGCAGGTGCCCGCCGCGACGCAAGCCGCGCAAAAGTCCTCTGTGCGGGAGGATGCTTCCACGGAAAAGGCTGCCCAGAAGGAAACCTCTGTGGAGGGACCCGGATCCAGCAAGGCCGTCGAACCCGCCAAGAGCGCCGAATCTGGCGAGGAAAAGTTCGAGAACGCTCCCGCGTCGAAGGGCTCGTCCAAGAAGGGCGGCTCGAAGAAGGGGACCAAGAAAAAGGGCTCGGGCAAGAAGCGTAAGTCCAAGAAAAAGTAACGCTTCTCGCCCCGCTGACATCGAGAGGTGAGCGGACCCCGCCAGGGGCCACGGCCTCGTCGATCACACCGGCGAACCAACACCGCGCCGCCCGCGGCCGCACCCGAGAGTGCGCGCCCGCGGGCGGCGCGCGACAATGGAGGCATGAATGCCACTGATCCCGCCGCCCGCACCGATGCGGAATGGAAGAAACTCCTGAGCCCCATGCGCTACCACGTGCTGCGCGAAGCGGGTACGGAACGTCCCTTCACGGGCGAGCTCCTGGACGAGTCGCGCGCCGGCACCTACTCGTGCGCGGCGTGCGGCTCGAAGCTTTTTGACTCGGACACCAAGTTCGACTCGTCGTGCGGGTGGCCCTCCTTCTTCCAGGCGCACGAGGGCGCCACGACCGAGCGCGTGGACATGAGCCACGGCATGATCCGCACCGAGGTGCGCTGCGCGACCTGCGATTCCCACCTCGGCCACGTCTTCCCCGACGCCCCCGGACAGCCCACAGGCATGCGTTACTGCATGAACTCGGCGGCGCTCACCTTCGCGCCCGCTTCGTGAGCGAGCGCCCCTCCGCGCCCGAGCGTGCCTTGGTCGCTGACCGCATCCCGCCCCAGCTGTACATCGTCGGCTCGGGCCTCATCCAGTACGTGGGTGCGGCGCTCGCGGTCGTCGCTTTCGCCTCCGTCGAGCCGGCGTCGGTCGCGTGGTGGCGCGTCCTGACGGGCGCGCTCGTCCTCCTCGCGTGGAAGCGCCCGTGGCGCGGCGGCCTGACCCGCTCGGATCTGGCGATTTCCGCGCTGTTCGGCGTCATCGTGCTGGCCATGAACTCTTCGTTTTACGAGGCCATCGCCCGCCTGCCGCTGGGCACCGCCGTGTCCATCGAGTTCGTCGGCCCGGTCGCCGTCGCCGTTGTTCGAGGCCGTGGCTGGCGTCCGCGCGTCGCCGCAGTCCTTGCCTTTGCCGGGGTAGCCAGCATCGGCGGGCTCGCCCTGGATCTGTCGCAGCCGAGTGTGCGCGCGGGCCTGGCGTGGATTCTCCTGGCTGCCCTGGCGTGGGCGGCCTATATCGTGGTGGGGCAGCGGGCCTCGACGACTCGCGACGGGGTGACGAACCTGGCGCTTGGGTGCGCGTGGGGGTCTCTCTTCTTCGCGCCCATCCTCGGGCCGGGAGCGATGGCGGCCACGGCCTCGTGGGAGCTGATCGCCATCGTCATCGGCGTCGGCCTGCTGTCCACGGCGATTCCCTACAGCTTCGAGGCGCTCGCGATGCGCCGCCTGGCAGCGCCCACGTTTGCGCTGTTCGCCGCGATTCTCCCCGCGACGTCCGCGCTGGTCGGGGCCGTCATGCTCCGCCAGATCCCCGGCGTCTTCGAGCTGATCGGCCTGGTCCTGGTGTCGGCCGCGGTCTGGCTGGCCTCGCGCGAGTGAGGGCCAGTGGTGGGCGTTTTGCGGGTCGGGCAGCCCCATCCCAACGGCGGGCAGCCCCATCCCAACGGATAGTCGTGGCCGGGCCATGAAAGATGGTGCCTTCCGCTGAATTCATCGCGATGAGGCGCCCGATCTGGATAGGTTGTGACGATCTGGATAGGTTGTGATGATCTGGATAGGTTATTAACCTATCCAGATGCGTGTTACCTATCCAGATGCGCGTTACCTATCCGGATGCGCGTTACCTATCCAGAACATGCCGGTGCGCCGGGCGCGGGTGACGCCGCAACACGGTGGATGGGGTGCTGACGCCTCGTCAGTCGAGGCTGAGGTGGCGCGGTGTGTGCGTGCCGCCGAGGGCGATCACCCAGAACGCGAACCACGCCCCGGCGGAGCCGACGATCATGACGAGCACCATCGGCACGGCGCTGTCGCCGCCCGAGGTCGCCAGGGGAGCGGCGATGCCGTTCGCGATCGACTGGAACACGCCCATCACGGACGAGGCCGTCCCCGCGTGCTCGCGCGCCTCGCTCATTGCCTGCGCGCCCGAGTTGCCGAAAATAAACGCGTTCGCCGTCATGATGAGCGCGAAGCCCACGCACGTGAGGATCAGCGGCAGGTCGAGGAGGAACGTCGAGATCGCCAGCGTCACCACGCCGGTCGCCGCGATCGTGAGGCCCGCGATGATGAGCGTGCGCGGGGTGAAGTGCGAGATCATGCGCACGTTGACCAGCGCGAAGCCGGTCGACAGCAGCGCGTTAAACGCAAACACCCACGCGAAAGCCATGGGGGACAGGCCCAGCGGCCCCTGCAGCACGTAGGTGGCGTTCGAAATGTAGCCGAACATGCAGAAGCTCGAGAAGGCGTTGGTCAGCATGAAGCCGACGAAGGGGCGGATGCGTACGACCTGGACGAGGCCGTGGAAGAACCGCGGAATACCGCCGGGGTGGCGGCGCTCCTCGGGCAGGGACTCGGGCACGACGAACCACGCGAGGGCCGCCATGAGCAGCGTGAAGGCGGCGAGCGCCCAGAAGACGACCCTCCACGTCGCGTGCGTGATGATGAATGCGCCGAGGACCGGGGCGAGCATCGGAGCGAAGCCGACGATCGCCTGGAGGAGGCTCATCGCGCGAGCCAGCGTCTTGCCGTGCGCGACGTCGACGAGGATCGCGCGGCCCACCGAGGAGGCGATGCCGCCGCCGAGACCCTGGAAGACTCGGCCTACGAGGAGCACCCAGATGTTAGGTGTGAACACGCAGATCATGGAGCCGACGAGGGCGATAATGCCGCCCGCGACGATGGGGCGGCGGCGCCCGATCTGGTCCGAGATGGCGCCGCCCAGGACCTGGCCGGACGCGTAGCCCACGAAGAAGGTCGTGAGCGTGAACCCGAGCATCGTCGAGTTCGTTGCCAGGTCCACCGTGATCTGCGGGAACGCTGCCGAGTACATATCGGTCGCCATCGGGGGCACGGCGTTCTGCACGGCCAGCGTGATCAGCAGGGCAACCGTGAGCGCCCCGCCGACGATTCCGCCGTGGTCCCGGGTGTCGTTAGTCGTCATGGTGCGATTGTGTACCCTTGGGGACGCCAAATAGATGAATCGGTCGATTATTTGACGCATCTCGCACGTCGCAGGGCCTGACGTGCGTACATGTGCACTGGTGGGCAGTGCTCCTGACGCGCAAACGCCTCGACCGAGCTCACTCCCCGTCTGCGCGTGCCTCCAACGCGTCCGCCGCGGCCTCGATGTCCTCTAGTGGCGGGCATGAAGGCGCCACGGCGTTGCCCGACGCGGCGAGCACTTCGGCACAGTTAGCCAGCAGGACAGAACGCTCGAACGGCGTTCCTAGAGCAAGGGAGGCGGCCAGGACCCCGGAGTAGACGTGCCTCGCCTCGGGTAGGTCGGTCTTGTTCGTGGAAGGCGCCGGAATGTGGGTGGATGTGGACCACACGAAGCGTCCTCTGCCATGCGTAGGTCTGCCGATGTAGGCACCGGCGGTGCCCGTACGGATAATCGAATGGCTATCGAACAGTCTGCAGATTTCCTCCGCCGCCCCGTCCGGGGTGCGGCAAGCATCGAAGGCGGATCGGTCACCGACGACACTCGTGCCGAGGCTGCTGGCCTCCTCCTGTGTCATCACGAGGACAACATTGTCGGAGCGCAGCCCGAATGGCGTCCGAGCAGCCCTGGACGGGTCAACAACAATGCGCACATACTCGGGGAGGGCCAGCAGTGCTTCCGTCGCTGGCACGGAGTTCGGGTGGGTTTTACCGTAGCCTGTTCCCACTAGTGTCCCGTCAATGTAGAGCACGTCCGAGGGGCCCAGAGTCTGGGCGACCTCAGCCCAGCCGCGCCGTGGGGCGGCGTATTCGGCACCGTTGGTTGTGATGGTGTAGTGTGCCCCCGCGTTGTCGGTGATCGTCACTTGGTAGCCGTTGTCCATGCCGGGTACGCGCGGTCCCGCGTCAACGATTCCCTCGTGTCGCAGACACTCTTCGATGAGCGAGGCATGGGGACCTTCGCCGATTGGACTCAGGGACACGGCCTCGACTCCCATGCGCCGAGCGGCACGCAGGACCTCAATGTTCCCGGTCAAGCGCATCCCCTCATCGTCGGCCCACACGTCCCCTCCCGCCTCGGGGAAGGAAGCTGTGCGTAGCGACTGGTTGAGCATGAGCTGCCCCATGAAGATGAGACGCCCAGCTGGAGCATCGGCGCGCACGGGACCGAGTGGGGTCGGTGGGGACACCTGTTCGAACAACGACTGGCGCGTGCGCAGGGAAGAACCGGGTTCCTCGAAAGATGAGGGGCCGGAGGGGGCGATCTCCAGCTCGACGTATTCGGCCTGTTCGCGCGGATCGCCGGGGGCAGGTGGACGCAGCGCGACGAGCTCACGGGCGACAGCGGACAGATCGATGTTATTGACCTCTTCCACGGCATCCAGGGGGTCATCTCGAAACGCAGAGGCCCCGAGGACGGATCCCATCAGGGCAGCAACAAGTGCACTGCACGAGGTGGTGTCGCCTCCCAGGCGAGCGACGTAGGGTGAAAAACCGAGTAGGACATGAAGAGTAAAGGCGAGCGCGAAAGGAACGATCTGTGTGGGGGTCGAGGGGTGCCCGAACGCCTTGGTGAACTCGGAGAAATACATGGATCGCTGGCACGACACAACGTTCGCCGCGCGTCGCGTCGTCGCCAGCACGTCAGGCTCTGCACTCCAGGATCCCCGCTGTTCCATGGACGCCACGTAGTTAACGGTCTCCCACAGGACACCCCTGATGTCCATGGGTCGAGAATCTGGCCAGTCGAGGCCGATCGAGATGAAGGCGGCGATCAGCGCGGCGGCCTGGAACTCCTGCCGCGTTGTGGGCCCCTCCGCGCATGCCTCCCATACGGCGTCCGCAAAGGCCTCGGGATCCTGTGTCGAAGTTGCGATACCGACGGGAATCGCGCGCAGCACGCAACGTCTCGCGTGCGTGTGATCCGTTGGAGAGTGAGCGTTGTCAGCGGCGACTGGGAAGGAGAACGATCCACCCAGCAGGGCCGAGGCCTCGGCTAGGATCTCGCGGGTCACCTCCGTGACAGTACCCGCGGGCGCGCCCGGCATTGTGGTGTGTGAAGCGTCTGCATCAATTAGTTCTCTGAAATCGCCGTAGACGCTCGTGATCTGCTCGGGGGTCATGCCGCAGGTCGGCATGGCCAGCGCGTCGGCGTACGCAGCGCCCACCAGCACCGCGCGGGCGCGCTCAGAGCGTGTGTCCATGTTGCATTCTCCTATTCCGCAGCAGTGTCCGCGGCGAGTGCGTCCGCCGCGGCCTCGATGTCCTCGCGCGTCGGGCACGATGCCGGACCTGGCATGGTCGAGGCCAGGGCGCCCGCGCAATTCGCCAGAAGGATGCACCGCTCGAGGGTTTGCCCCTGTGCGAGGGCGGCCGCCAACACGCCATAGCGTGCGTGCTGGGACCCCAATCGATCCGTCGGTTCGACGGTCGGCGCTGGGAACCGGGTGACGTACGAAACTTCTGAGGTCTTGGCGCGCAGTGGGCGCGCGAGGTAGGACTCGTCTGTCTCTGTGTCGATCAGCGTATAGCGGCCAAACATGTCTTCGACGAAACCGGCGGCGCGCTCCGGGTCCTGGCTGGCATCAAAAGCCGAACGATCGCACACGATAGGCTCGCACAGGCCCTGCACTCCCCGCTGATGCAGCACCATGATCACGTTGTCTTTGGGAAGACGTGCAGGCCCGGCCTCACGTCTCGATGCGTCCAGGACGACGCGCACGTGCTCCGGCAGGTGAACGAGTGCGTTCTCGGCAGCGGAGAGAACCTCCCGAGAACGCCTCACTGCGCCGTCGACGAACAGGACGTCGGAGGGTCCCAGCGTGCGGATCGCCTCGTCCCACGCGTGCTTGGGAACATTCTCGATGAATGAGATCTTCGAGCGGTGGAAGTCTCCGATAACGTTCGACACGTATCCGTTATCGCACCCCCTCACACGCGGACCCGCGTCGATGATCCCCTCCCGAGCCAGTGCCTCGGCGATGATCGATGCGCGCGGCCCCTCACCGATCGGGCTGAGGCTCACGACCTCGACGCCCATGGCTCGGGCGGCTCGCATGGCCGTCACACAAATGTCAATCTGGACGCCTTCACGGGTAGCCCTCTCGTCCCCGCTGGGCAGAGGTTCGTCCGCGGACTGTCGGTCGTACCTGAGCGTTAGCTCGTTCATGAAGACGACGCGACCTGCGGGCGCATCGCCCCTGGCCGGGCCGAGCGGAGTCGGCTTGCTCTCCGGCTCGAAGGGGGCAGCTCGAGTGAGAATCGTCGACCCGGGGGCTTCGAAGGAAGACCAGCCGCCGTTCGAAGGGGCTGAAGCCGAGTGTCCGACGGCTCGCCGTAGCCAGCTCTCGGGGGTGGGAGGACGCAGCTCGAGCAGCTGCCCGGTGACCCCGAGCAGATCGAGTTGAGAGTACCGCTCCACCCATTCCATCGAGCTGTAAGAGAAGTAACGACCGGGTGGAGAGAAATTGAACAGAAGCTCCGAAATGATGCGCAGCAGCCTCGGCTCACCGCACAACTTGCCCAACTTGGTGGTGGGTATTGAACCGTAGCGATCACCGGGGACGAGGAAGGCCAGCGGAATAAGGAGAGACGACGGTGCATGGCCGGAAAGTTTGCGAGTCAACGGGTTGATGGGCACGTAGCTATCGACCCGTACGGAGTTGGCCTGGAAGTTCAACGCTAGCCGCGTTGCCGTCAGGACATCGGGACCGTCCTCTGGCTCACCGCGCGGTGTCATGTCTGAGACGATCTGGACAGCCTCAACGAGGTGAATGTCGCGAGGTTCGATGGATAAGGACACCGCCGTCGCGAGAAGCGCAGCCGCCTGAAATTCGTTCCGAGTCGTGCATCCGCACGCCGCCCACACGGTGTCTGCGAGGGCCTCGGGGTCAAGTGTCGACATCGCAATACCGATGGGTACCGCGCACAAGAGGCGATCGAGCGCACTCGCGGCGGGGGCGTGCCACTCGCCTGAACGAATAGCGTGGGCACCACCCGGGCCTCGCGTCAGCTGCGTGGCGACGGCCATGGCCTGCCTCGTCGCCTCCGATACCGTTTTCGTCGGCGCTTCCGGGGTAACAGGGTTGGCCATATCCGCGCGGACGAGGGCTGCCATTGCTGCGATTGCGCGGGGGAGTCGTGGATCCATTCTCGTTTCTCCTTGTCAGGCCTGATCGCGGGCCGCAAGCTTGTCGGCCGCAGCCTCGAGTGAATCGCGGGTGGGCAGCGAGGTTGGCGTGGTGAGTGCGGCCGCGCAATTCGCTAGCAGGATGCCCCGCTTGACCGGTATACCGAGCGCGAGGCAGGCCGCCAACGTTGCGGAGTGAATGCCCGAGGTCTCCAGGTTCTGGTTCTTGGCGAGCGGGGGTGCCGGTGATTGAACGACGCGAGGTCGGATGAAGCGGGCTTCGTCGTGGGTGGGGCGGGCGTAGTACACCTGGCCATCGTCTGCGCGCAGCACGATATAGCGCATCGTCAGCATGGCGAGGGCCGCTGCCTGATCCCGGGGCTCGTCGTCTTCCTCGTAGAAGGGGAACGGAGGATAGCCGTCGTTGAAATGCCGGAAAAAGCCGCTGAAGCCGGGCAGTTGGGAGGCGCGCAGTGACACGATGACATTGTCGAGGGGAAGGCCCTCGAGGAAGCCCTCGTGAGAGGATGCATCGAAGACGACGCGAGCGTGATCGGGCAGGCCTGTCACAGCCTTGCGCAGGGCCCGCGTCATCGGTTGTTGGGCGAGCAGCGCGCCGTCGATGCACAGGATATCGGAGGGGCCCATCGATTGGATGGCTTCCGCCCACACCCGTGTGGCGTCTTCGGGTAGTGGGCTCTTCGTTGCAACGGTCAGCCGCCAGCCGTTGTCGCCGGTAAAGATCAGTTGGTAGCCGTTGTCAGCCCCCGAGAATCGGGGACCGGCATCGATGATGCCCTCGCGAGCTAAGGCCTGCGAAATGGCCTCGGCATTGGGCCCTTCTCCGATCGGGCAGAGCGAGACGACCTCGGCTCCCATGCGTCGTGCCGCGACCAGTGCGCGGAACATGCCGCCCGTGGACTGGCCCAGTTCTTCGGCCCACACGTGCGCGCCGAAACTCGGGTACGTCTCGGAATGCATGGCCTGGTCGTGGAGCAGCTCGCCGAGAACAAGCACGCGCCCGGTCTGAGGTCCGCCTCGGCGTGCGCCGAGCGGAGTGGGCGGGGTGGCAGGCTCAAAGTAGCGTTGACGCGTGTGCAGGCTCGATGAGCTGTCCTCGAACGAGGCCGGGGCTGAGGGGGCGACCGGCGGCGCGGATGCGCCCGGGGTGAGAGCGTCGCGGGGGTAAGGCGCGCGTGTGGCGAGCAGATTGTGTGCGCGATCCGCCAGGTTCAGCGGGCACGCCTCCTCAACCCGGGACAACCCGTAGGGGCGCAGGAAGCTCGCGCCTCGAACCGCTCCGACCAGCGCGCCGACGATGGACAGGATCGTGTGCGCCTGGGCGCCGAGACGCAGGGGAGAGGATAGGAGACGGCGATCCTGGTAGCGTGCGGCCAGGGCACAAGCAGCCGGCACGATCTGGGCGGGAGAACTTCCGAACCCGATCTGCTTGCTGAGCCGCTCGAGAGAGAAGCCGATGTAGTCGTTGACGTCGCTTGCGATGTTCAACGCCCTGCGCGTCGCGGCCACGACGTCCGGCTCAGGGCTCCACTCGCCGTGAGGCTCCGCCGACGATACGACGTCGACGGCTCGCACGAGAGCGTCCTCCACGCGGAAGTTCGGACTGTCTAGGCCGATCGACACCGCGGCGGCAACCAGCGCCGTCGCCTGGAAGTCCTGGCGCGTGGGCTCCCGTTTCTGGCTGTTGTCCCACACTGCGTCCGCGAAGGCTTGGGGATTGCTTATCGAAGTGGCGATGCCGAGCTGGACGGCTCCGAGCATCAGGCCATACAAGTGATCAACGGGTGTCGTGAAGCAGGGGAACGTCGGCTGCTTCGTGGACTCGGTGGCCGCCATCAGAGAGAGAATGCTCTCGCTGAGGGGCATCGACTGACTGCCCTTATCGACCGTCGCGTCCACCTCGAGTGCCTGACCGTAGAAAAGGCCTGCCATCGCCCCGTGGGCACGATCAAAGCGCGGATCCATGTCAGTTTCCCGACTCGCTCAGTGCGTCCGCCGCGGCCTCGATGTCCTCGCGCGTCGGGCACGAGGCCGGACCGGGCACGGTCGAGGCCAGGGCACCCGCGCAGTTGGCGAGGACAAGGCCTCGCTCAAGTGGGATACCAAGGGCAAGTGATGCCGCCAGGACGCCGGTGTGGGCGTCGCCGGCCCCATTCGTATCGACGGCGTCGATGGTCGGGGTCGGGATGTGCGCGGCTGATGTTTCGCTATCGGGGCTGGCAGAGCGAGCAAAATAAGCGCCGGATGCTCCGAGGCGAATCAACGTGTCGCGCCCCAGTGTTTGCGCGAGGCGGCAACTGAGAGAGTCAAAAGGCAGGTAGCCGTCAAGTCGCGACTGCTTGGCGATTGCCCTCGCCTCGACGCTGTTCATCGAGATGATCGCGTGGTGCGTGGGCAAGCTCTCCGGGATCCCGATGACGGGAGAGACGTCCAGGAGCACGCGCACACCCTCGGGCAAGACGCGTAACGCAGTCTCCGCGGCCTCCCTGTTCGCCGGGTGGTCCATGAGGTATCCGTCGATGTACAGCACGTCGCCCGGGTTCATCGTGCGCACGAAGTCCGCCCACGCAGTCTCGGGCGTCATCGTCTCGGCGCCCTTCGTCGAGATGAAGGTGCGTTCGGCGTCGTGACCAATCATGGCGACGCAGAATCCGTTGTCCACGCCGTCCACGCGTGGTCCGGCATCGACGATTCCCTCGCGAGCGAGGGCGGCCTCGATCATCGACGCGTGGGGTCCGGTGCCAATCGGGCTGAGGGAGATGGCCTCGGCTCCCATCCGGCGCGCCGCCACGAGCGCGTTGAAGCCACCACCCACGTGCGTGCCCCCGTCACGCGCCCATTCGGAGCCGCCGCCGTGAATCGGACGCGCCCCCTGAAGGACATGGTCCACGAGGATCTGCCCCATGAGGACGACTCGGCCCGCCCCAGGATCGGGGGACGAGGCCGTGGCTGTGTCCACGGGGCGCGTGCCGGTCGGCGCGTCAGGGGTGTTCGACGTGGTGGGCTTGGAGGATTCCTGCGTGTCCTCGCCAGTACCGATGGGTCCACGCAGTGAGAGCAGAGCTGTGGCGGCCTCGGTCAGGTGGAGCCCGGATACGCTTTCTACCTGGGCGAGGCCGCGGCCGACAAAGACCTCAAAGCCGAGGGCAGCGCCCAGGATCGCGCCCGCGATCGCGCCGATCGTGTCGGTGTCGCCGCCCAGATTCGCGGCGTCCAGCAGCGCCTGCGGGGAGGGGTCGCGCGCGAGCAGCGCGAAAGCCATGGGGATCGCCTGCGCCGAAGCCACGGACGTGCCCACCTGCTCGACGAGGCATTCCAGGGACGAGGACGCGGGGTTAGCGACTAGCTGCATGGCCCTGCGCGTCGCCGCGACGACGTGCGGGTCGGGGGTCCACGCGCCGCGCTTGGGCAGGGAATCGACGTAGGACACGGCCTTCCACAGCAGGGCCGTCATGTCCGAGGCAGCCGAACGTGGCGTATCGATACCCATGGACACGGCCGCCGCCACGAGGGCAGCCGACTGGAAACCCTGGCGCGTCGCGTGCGTGACCTGACAGGACGACCAGACGGCACCCGCGAAAGCCTGAGGATCCTCCGTCGAGATCGCGATACCGATCGGGGTGACGCGCATCGCCGCGCCGTTTGTGGTCCCCGCCCCGCCCACGCTCAGCGGGTCCTCGCCCGCGCGCACGCGCTCGAGGGCCGCCTTCGTGGAGGGGCCCAGCAGGTCGAGCGACCCGCGCTCGATCATCGAATCTTCCCAGGCCAGCAGCGCGTGGGCGAACTCGCCCGCGTCCAGCGCCACGCGACCCGAGGAGGAACCCCGGCCTCGTACCATGAGAGAAGCAACCAGCAGCGCCTGCTCCGTGTCATCCGTGACCGACCCGGCCGGCATCCCCGGCGCGTAGGGCTGCGAGGCGTCCCCATCCACGAGGCCGGTAATGCGCCCGTACACCGCGCGGATCTGCTCCGGGGACATCGCCTGCGTCGGCATGCCCAGCGCGTCTCCGAGAGCCAGGCCAGCCAGGGCGCCATACGCGCGAGAAAAACGAGGATCCATGATGCACCTCCAACGCGGGCGCGCGCCCGCAGATAGCGTGAACGCCCCGGAACATTCCGAGGCGACCAGTAGGCCCAGGGGGACTCGAACCCCCAACCTACGGATTAAAAGTCCGCTGCTCTACCATTGAGCTATAGGCCCATACGCAACATTGTAGAAGGAAGCGGTCCCCATGGCCCAATCGAACACTCCGCGCCGCCCGGCCATGCTCGACGCCGCCCGCGCCGAGGCGATCGTCGGCGACGAAGACCCCGCCTCCCTGTCCGCCGTCGCGCACACCGCCGCGTGGGCACTCATGGGCATCGGCGACGAGACCTTCAGCGACGAGGCCGTGGCCCGGCTGCGCGAAACCGTACGCGCTCGCGGGGTCGACACGATCGCGCACGTGTGGTCGCGCAGCCCCGAGTTCACCCTCCCCGGCGCGCTGTGGCGCGTCTACCTGCTCCACGAGTGGTACCACCGCGACCCGATCCTCGTGGCCGAGCGCTACGCCGAGGGCTCGCGCGCGCCCATCATCCAGGGCCTCGAAGCCCCCGTCGAGCTGCGCCCCCTGAGCCTCATCATGGAGGAGCTCGACTCACTGCTGCGCGGCGACCTGACCGACGACGATCTCGAGTACGTGCTGCGCGAGGCCTCCCGCGCCATGCGCGTCCTCGCCGCCGGCGAGGCCGGGGCCCTGTGGATCGAAGACCCCACCGATCCGCTGGCCCACCGCGTCACCATGCGCCACTCCGCGCTGCTGGTCACCGCCGACGAGCTTGACATTGCCGCGCGCGAGGCAGCCGTCGGCACGCTCGACTGAGGACCCGCGAGGCCAGCGGGCAGCGCCCGAATCGGCCACGACCTCGTGAAGGTGGCGCGCCCATCAGGGCGAGGGCGGCGCGGGGCGGCTACCCTGGAACCTATGCGTCCGATGCCAGCCCCCCGCCCCCAGCGACTCGTTCGCTCTGCGGGCGCACTCGTCTGGCGCTTCACTGACCCCGCGCGCGTCGCCATCCCGGGCGAACCCATCGACCCCGCGGACATCGAAGTTCTCATGGTCCACCGCCCCCGCTACCACGACTGGTCCTGGCCCAAAGGAAAAGCCGAAAACGGTGAATCCCTCGTCGCAGCCGCCGTGCGCGAAGTCGAAGAGGAAACCGGACACGTCATCACCCTGGGCGTGCCCCTGACCACCCAGCGCTACCGCCTGGGCGGCGGACAAACCAAGGAAGTCCACTACTGGGTGGGCACGCCCCTGCCCGCCGGCGACCCCTCCGCGCGCCTGCGTGCCCCCGTCGCCCGCGCGCCGCGCACCGAAATCGACCGAACCACGTGGGCCACCCCCGAGGCAGCCGCCGACATGCTCACCCGCCGAGGCGACCGCCGCCTCCTCGCCGACATCGTCGCCCGTGCCCGCGAAGGTCGCCTCGCCACCTCCGCGATCATCGTCCTGCGCCCCGGCGCCGCCGATGCTACCCCCGCCGACGAGGCCTCCCCGTCCACAGCCGACAAGCCCGGAACCGCGCCCGGCTCGACCTCCGCCGAACGCCCCACGCCGGGCCCACGCGCCGCCGCTGCACCCACCGCGCCCGGCGCACCCGCACCCCGCCCCGCACCCACTCCCGCGATGGTCGCCTCAGCGGCAGCACGCAGGGCAGCGCAGGTGGAGAAAGCCTCGTCCCTGAAGACCGAGGCGGCGGCGCACCCCGTCGACCCCCCGCTCGGGCGTTTCGGCGTGCGCCAGGCCTTCGACCTCATCGACCTGCTCAGTGCCTTCGGCGTGGACCGCGCGTTCGCGTCCCCGAGCGCCCGCGCCCGCCAGGCCCTGGCGCCGTGGGCCACGGTCGGCGGCGGCTCGGTGACCCTCGTCGACGCGCTCGCCGCGCCCCTCCAGGACGAGGCCGGGGCGGACAAGGACGCCCAGGCGCGCGCCGGACGGGTGCGAGCCTTTGCCGCGCAGCGCCTACGCGAGAGCGTCGGTACAACCCTCGTGTCGGTCACGGGATACGCGCGCGACCTCATTATCGAAGAGCTGCGCGCCTACGGGTCGAGCGCCGTCGCGGGTTCGTCGCCCGCTGTTCTGAACCACAGCCAGATCCTGGTCGCCCACGTCGAACACAGTGCCGACGGGCCGGTTGTCGTCGCTGTCGAGACGCACGGCGTCACTACCAAGAATCCCGCCGTCCCGACGCGTAAAGCCTCCAAACGACACTGAGTCGCGTCGCCATGCGCGTGATCTGGTGTCACATGCGGGAGTTCTTGACCGACTGATCCAGCGTGTCGCCATCATCAAAGCCAACGTAACAGGCGATGGTGCGGTCACCGTTGGACCAGCTGCCCACGCTGGGATAGAGCCAGCCGAGGCTCAGCGATGAGCTGCCTAAGGGCGTCCCGACGTAGCGCTGAAAAGCTGCCGTACACTCTGCCTCAGCGGTGTCGCCGAGTTCGGTATCGGAGGGGCGGGTCTTATCGGTGACGGTGAAGGTGTGAATGACCTCGAAGTCATGCGTCTGGTTGCACGCCACGGTCTCCACGTCGTAATCACCGTCCTCCCAGTCCTGGAAGCACTGTCCGACCGACAGGTCAACCTGGTCGGTGCGGGTTTCAGTGGGGCGGTTGTTGCCGTTGGTGGTGCCACCCGGGTTAGCGGCACCGGTCGGATTGGTGTTGGGGGTGGGAGCGACGCCCGTGGGGATGCCGAAGGGGTTGCCGCCGGAGCTTCCGCTACTGGAGGAACTGGATGATGAGGTGTGCTCCTCGGTGTCCTCATCGTCGTCATCCTTGTCGAAAGGTAGGAACGAGCAGGCAGAGAGACTGAGAATAGCGACGCAGGCGCCGAAAGCGAGTGCGGGGCGGGCAAAGCGGGACATGATTCTCCTTGGGATAGTGGGCAACCCCGGGGAGCTGCCTCGGCGGGGCGATCGTGGTGCCCAATGGCTCCATCGCTGTGCTGCAAGCAACTATAACAAGAGAAAAACCGGGCGGTAAAGATGTGGCGGCCCGGCATCAGCCGGACCGCCACGCGCGCGACCTGGTGTCACATGCGGGAGAGTTTCGCGGATATGGTCAGCTTGTGGCCATCTTCGTTGTACAAGTAACACAGGAGGCTGTGGTACCCCTTGTTCCAGCTTTCCTCGCCGGGATAGAGGGGGCCGATCGAGAACGTGCTTTGATCAGCGGGGATACCGACGTAGGTCTCAAATGCAGCGGCGCACTGCTCATCAGCAGTCGCGGCCATCACCTCGGTGGCGGGACGTGTTGCGTCGGTGAACTCGGAAATATGGAAGACCTCAATATCGTGAGCCTGGTCGCAGCTCGCATGCAGCATATGGGTGTAATCATCACGCACATCGCTGTAGCAATGCCCGAGCAGCATGTCACCCCGGAAGACGCGGCTCCCGAAGGGCTGATCCTCAGTAGCGTTGGGGTTGGATGAGGCGCTGGCTGTGGGGGTGGTTGGGCCGCTCTCGGGGGTGTCGTTGGTCGACGAGCTGCTCGAGGATGCGGCAGGGGCCGGTGTCTCCTTGTTGTCAGACTTGTCAGCGCCGGGCGAGAATGAGCAGGCAGACAGGCTCAGTAAGGCGGCGCAGGCAGCCAGGGCGAGGGAGGGACGGGCAAAGCGGGACATGATCCTCCTTGGGATAGCGGGCAACCCGGGGAGCTGCCTCGGTGGGGCGATCGTGGAACCAGCGGGCTCCATCGCTGCGCGTCTAACCACTATAACAAGAGAACAACCGAACGGTAAAAACGCGGCGGCCCGGCATCAGCCGGACCGCCACCACGGCGAGAAAGTCGCGAATCACATGCCGGTGTTCTTCACGGACTGACTCAGGGAGTCCTCCGTCAGCGGCACGGCGACGCAGGCGATGATGCGGTCGCCGTTGTCCCAGCTGTTCGAGCTCGGGAAGAACCAGGTCGTGTCCAGGGACGACTCGTCGTAGGGGGTTCCCACGTAGTCGGCGAATGCGGGGGTGCAGGCCTCGAAAGCCCTGTCGTTGAGCGTCTCGTAGTCGGGCAGCGTCGAATCCTCAATCGGCGCGACGAAGAACACCTCGCCCCAGTGCGGCGAGGAGCAGTCAACGGTCGTCAGGGGCGCGGAGGGGTCGGCCGGCTTCTGGACGCACTGTCCAACGCTCAGGTTGCTCACGTTAGTGCGGGCCTCGTCGGGAATGACGGAGGCGTCCTGGTCGGCGGGGGAGCCTGCAGTGGCCTCGGCGGGGGAGCCTGCGGTGGCCTCGGAGGAGGCGGACTCGGGCGAGGCGGTGGAGTCAGCCGTGGTGGCGGACGAGCAGGCGGACAGGCTCAGGATGGCCGCGCAGGCGGCGAATGTGAGGGCGGGGCGCAGAGCGTGGGACATGGTTCTCCTCGTGATGGTGGGATTGTGGCAGGGTGATGGGCCACGAGGCCGTGGCAGGCGCGTGGGCACCCGCCGATAAGCCGCGCCCACTATAGCAACAGGTGTGGGCGGCGGGCTGTGTGGCGGGGGATGTGCTCTGGGTGCTCGAGGAGTCGAGCGCGTGACAGGTGAGTTTACAGGCCGGAGTCTCGCACAGACGCGGTCAGCTGCTCGTCGTCGGTGCGCACGGCGATGCAGACGATCTCGCGGTCGCCCTTGGCCCAGGTCTGCTTGGTTGGCGACATTGCGGTGTAGTCCAGCGTGGTTTCCTCGGGGGAGGTGCCGACGTAGGCCTCGAAGGTCTCGTAGCAGGTGTTGTACACGAGTTCGTCCATCTCATCGCGCGAGGGCATCGTGTCATTCTTGAGCGTGGTAACGGAGTAGACCTCGCCCGTGTGTGCCTCGGTGCATTCGGTGGTGGCCACCGAGTTGACCTGGCTGTTGAGAGGAACGAGGAGGCACTGTCCCACCGCCAGTTCGGTGCTTTGCGTGCGGTTGTTGAACGGCATGCTGGAGCAGGCGGACAGCGCAAGGCCCATGATGGCGGCGGCGCCGAGGGCAATCGTGGGGCGCAGAACGCGGGACATGATTCTCCTTGAGGTGGCGGGAGCGGCCAGCGGTGGGATGACGAGGCCGTGGTAGGCGCGCGGGCACCGTCCGCGGCGCTTTGCCCACTATATAACAGAGGCGATACCGTGCGGTAAACGATCTCGTGCGCAACGCCCCAGTGGCGGTCCGGCCTGAGCCGAACCGCCACTGGGGCACGAGGTTGGTGTGCCTCGGCGTTGTGCAGGATTACTTGCCGGAGTCGCGCACGGACTCGGTCAGCTTCTCGTCGCCCGTGGGGACGGCGATGCAGACGATGTCGCGGTCGCCCTTGGACCAGGTTTGGCTGGTCGGGTACATCGCGGTGGCGTCCAGCGTGGTTTCCTCGGGGGAGGTGCCGACGTAGTCCTCGAAGGAGTCAAAGCAAGCTGCGGCGATGAGTTCGTCCATCTCGGAGCTGGAGGGCAGGGAGTCCTGGGTGATTGTGGAGATGAAGTAGACCTCGCCGGTGTGCTCTTCGGTGCACTCGGTGGTCACGACGCTGCCGACCTGAGAGCTATCCGGCACCTGGATGCACTGGCCGACCTTGAGGTCGGTGCTGTGCGTGGTGTTGCCGAAAGGCAGGTAGGAACAGGCAGACAGGGACACGCCCATGAGGAGGGCGCAAACGCCGAAGGCGATCGAACGGCGACGTGCGTGGGACATGATTCTCCTTGAAGCGATGGGATCAACGACCGGCTGGATGGGCGCGGCCGCGCTGGGGCGCGGACGGAAAGCCTGTCGACGTTGAACGCGCGCCTCGCACACTATAACAATCCGACTCTTACCCGGTAGAACAAATCGGGTGGTGCCTGGCTCACATGCCAGGCACCACCCGATGATCTTCGGAGGTTCAACGGGCGCTACAGGCCCGAGTCCTTCACCGATTGCTTCAACTTGGAATGGTCCATCGCGAACGCCAGGCACACGATCGATCGATCGTTTTGTGCCCACGAGTCCTTGGTCGGAATCATCCAGGTGGCATCGAGGGTCGAGGACACGAAGCGCTTGCCGACGTAGGCCTCGAAGTTGGAGATGCACTGCTTTTCGGCGAATTTGTTCAGGGCTGACTCGCCGGGAAACTCTCCGTCCTCAGCGGAAGTTACGAAGAATACCTCAGCGTCGTGCTCGCTCGTGCAGCTGGTCGTCTCGATCGTGGTCGCGGTTTGTCCCTCCGGCCGGAGGATGCACTGGCCGACCTGCATGTGCATGACGGAGGTATCCGAACAAGCGGCGAGCGGGGCGGCGAGTGCCAGAGCCGCGACCAGACCGATCAGACGAGAGTGCTTCACTAGTGGACCCCCAGTGGCAGCGCCACGAGCAGGTACACGACGCCCGACACCAGGGCTGCGGCGGGTAGCGTCAGGAACCATGCGATGACGATGTTGCCCGCGACGCCCCATCGAACCGCCGAGAAGCGCTTCGTGCAACCCACACCCATGATCGCCGTCGACACGACCTGCGTCGTCGAAATGGGGGCGTGAATGACGTAGGAGCACAGGTACAGGATCGAGGAGGACACGGCCTCGGCCGTGAAGCCACGAGCCGGATCCAGGTCGATGATCTTACGGCCGATCGTGCGCATGATGCGCCCGCCGCCGGCCATCGTGCCCAGCGAAATCGCCAGCGCACCCGAGATCTTCACCCACAGGGGCACATTCATCTCACCCGTGATCGGATCGAGGATGTTGTGTGTTTCGCCGTAGCCGCCGGCCAGCAGGGCCATGATGATGATGCCCATCGTCTTCTGCGCGTCCTGGATGCCGTGGCCCAGGGCCATGGCTGCCGAGGAGAAGCGCTGCGCGGCGCGGAAGCGGCGCATCGTGCGGTGATACTGCGCGTTACGCAGCAGCCACAGGACGAGCTTCATGGCAATGTAGCCGACGACGAAGCCGATGATGGGAGAGGCGAACATCGGGATCACGACGTGGCTCATGATGCCCCACCAGTGGACCATCGTGCCGCTCATGAGGCCAGCGCCCACCATGCCGCCGATCAGGGCGTGCGAGGAGGACGAGGGCAGGCCGAACCACCAGGTGATCAGGTTCCAGATACAGGCGCCGAGCAGGGCGGCCAGGATGATGACCAGGCCCTTTTGCTGCATCTCCGGCAGGGGAGACTCGGCGTAGTCGGAAATTGAGATGATGCCCTTGCCGACGGTCTTCGCAACGGCGGTGCCCATCATGGCACCGATGACGTTCATCGTCGCGGCCATGAGGAGTGCAGCGCGTGGAGTCCACGCGCGCGTCGACACCGAGGTCGCGATCGCGTTCGCTGCGTCGTGGAAGCCGTTCGTGT
>CABKMZ010000008.1 GCA_902373545.1 uncultured Actinomyces sp.
CGCCCGTCCGCGTCGCCGCCCGTCATGACCTCGATGAACGCGCGGTTGATGAGGTTCATTTCCCGCTGCAGCTCGCCGTAGGTGAAGTCGACGACCTCCTCGCCGATAAGGGGATACTCGTCCGCGAGGTCGTCCGGGCATGTCCAGTCGAAGGTCAGGTTCGTGAAGGGGCACTGGCTGCCCCATCGCGAGGGCACGTTCAGGTTATAGATGAGCTCCTGCATGCACTGCACGACGTCTTCGTACTCCATGTTGTCCAGGCGCACGAAGGGTGCCATGTAGGTGTCGAAGGAGGAGAAGGCCTGGGCGCCCGCCCACTCATTCTGGAGGGTGCCGAGGAAGTTGACGATCTGGCCGCACGCCGAAGAGAAGTGCTTGGGCGGGGCCGAGGCGATTGCGCCACCCACGCCGTTGAAGCCCTCCTGGATGAGGCGCTTGAGAGACCAGCCGGCGCAGTACCCGGCGAACATATCGAGGTCGTGGATGTGGTAGTCGCCCTCGCGGTGCGGGGCGCCGATCTCGGGCGTGTAGACGTGTTCGAGCCAGTAGTTGGCGACGATCTTGCCCGCCGAGTTCAGGACCAGACCACCGAGTGAATACCCCTGGTTCGCGTTGGCGTTCACCCGCCAGTCGGAGCGGTCGAGGTACTCCTGCACGGTTGCGATGGCGTCGACGTCGTAGCGGGGTGCGGTCATGGTCCCTGTCCTGTCTCGGGTTGTGTTGGTGCGGGGCGCGCGGGCGTGTTCGACACGTCATGGACGCTTCGCCCACGTGGGGACGAGGCCGTGGCACTGTGGGTGGAGTCGGTGTCCTCCGCCCGGCATGAGGCTCCCCTAGATCTAGGGGAACGCGCCCATCGATCACTAGATGTAGTGCTCAACGCGAACAGTGTCCACAATATCTAGTGTCATTCGAGTGACATGTGCTCATCTCGCGAGTCGCCCTGTTCCTCTCGCCACGCGCGCACTTTTTCGACATCTATCGAGGACTAACGTCCCGTCGTGCAACCACTCCCCGACCAAGCCCCGAACGACGGGGTAGTCCACTCCCCGCGCCCCAAGCCCCCGCGTCAGAAATTTCGCACGTAATTCGTTTGCTTGATACTTCAACAACCGCCACAAACGTTGCAATTCCAACGACTGGATTTCAATGTTTGAAAGACATGCGAGGGAATTACGTGCAAGATTGTTGGGAAACCGTGACCCTGACCTCATTTTCCCGCTCACAATCACGGGGAACTGCATGCGAGATTGTTGGGAAACCACGACACAACGACCGTCGACACCGCAACCCCCAACACACAGCGAAGCCGCGACCGGAGAACCCGGCCACGGCCTCACCCCAACCTCGCCCCGGAAATTTCGCACGTAATTCGTTTGCTTGATACTTCAACAACCGCCGCAAACGTTGCAATTCCAACGAGCGGATTTCAATGTTTGAAAGATGTGCGAGGGAATTACGTGCGAGATTGTTGGGAAACCGTGACCCTGACCTCATTTTCCCGCTCACAATCACAGGGAACTGCATGCGAGATTGTTGGGAAACCACGACACAACGACCATCGACACCGCAGCCCCCCAACACACAGCGAAGCCGCGACCGGATAACCGGCCACGGCCTCGTCGATGGATGCGGATCAGATGAGGAAGGGCAGCTTCTTCACCAGCCCCAGGCCCTTCCACCAGGTACCCAGGCCGAGCGTGTCGCCCGCGTTCGTCAGCGGAATGAGAATCAGGACGAGCGCGTAGACCAGGTGCTCGTTCACGACAGGGTTCAGCGAGCCCCACACCCACGGCGCAACAGCCGCGTACATGAAGCCCAGCATGACGACGCCCGCGAAGGCCGCCAGGCGCGTACCGATGCCGAGCACCAGCGCCACGCCAATGCCGAGCAGGCCGAGCATGAACGCCCAGTCGATCGCGGGCACGGCTAGGGATTCGAAGAAGGAGGCCAGAGGCTTGCCGGTCGTGGCGCCCGTCAGGTAACTCTGCGCGGGCGTGCCGCCGCGAATCCACGCGCGCGACGGGCCGGTCGAGTAATGCAGCCCGAAGGTCTTATCCAGGAACGACCACAGGAAGATGAAGCCAACCGCGAGGCGCAGCAGGCCCAGAATGAGGCGCGCAGGCTTGGACGTAACAACAGCAGAGGCGGGAGCCATAGCGATTCTTTCAGGAGGCAGGATTGGACCCGCCCATTATCCCAGGAGCGAGGCCTCGGCGGCGTCCGGACATGCAGACAGTCCACCCACGAGCAGCCCAACTAGGGTGCCTGGGGGCGGCGGCAGGGCCTGGCCGGACATGCAGACAGTCCACCCGCGAGCAGCCCAACTACGGTGCCTGGGGGCAGCGGCAGGGCCTGGCCGGACATGCAGACAGTCCACCCACGAGCAGCCCAACTAGGGTGCCTGGGGGCGGCGGCACGGCCTGGTCGGGCTTCGAGATCGACCACTCCGAGCCGCAGGCTCGCGTGTGGCGATCTCGCGGGCGGGCCGCCGCCCCCAGGCACCACACGCAGGCAAGCGAGAAAACGCGGACCCCGGGCTGTCGCAGACAGCAGCGATTATTCGCCCGCGAGGCGGTCGACCTCATGGATGATGAGGCCGCAGATCGCGCTCACCCAGGCGACGGCGGCGACGCCGAGGACGCGAGAGCGCCAGGGCCGAATTTCCAGGAAGTCCTCGAACCCGTAGCCGGATCCGGGAGCCGCGGAGGACATGCTGAAACCCCACATGGCCGCGATGGTCGCGACGACCGCGATGACGATGAGCCCCAGGCACGCCCACACCATGGCGCGCTGAATCTTGACGCCGTGGCGGGGTCGCCGCTCAATGGGCGACAGGGCGAGGGCCCACGCGCCGGCAATGAGGGCGGCCGTGATGGCGTCGGAGGGCCGATGCCAGCCTTCCATCATGACGGACACGCTCATGAGGGAGGTCCACGCCCACCCGATCCAGGCGGAGGGGCCGCGGAACCATTGGGGTGCGACGACGATGAGGGCCAGAGAGAGGGTCACGGCGACGGTCGTGTGGCCAGACGGCAGGGAGTTCACGACGCCGGTCGTCACGCCGAGGCTGGGGCGCGTGAGGACGTAGTCCTTCAGGATTTGGGTGGTGACGTTGGCGCCAATGACAGCGCCGAGGGCTCGCCCGGCCAGGGTGGCGCGCCGCCGGGCAGCCGCGAGGAGAGCGACGCCGACGCCAACGCCGACGAGGACGGGCACGGACACGAGGCCGGTGACGAGCATCGAGAAAGCCTCATAGTGGCGGGCCGACCTCATCGTCCCTTCCATGAGGATCGTGTCGAGCACCTGCCCGTACGCGTCTCTCAGGGCGGTGTAGCTAATGAGCGCGGTCGCCGCGATGCAGGAGACGACGCCGACGAGGCGTCGGCAGAGCTTACGCCGATACCAGCCATCGGCGCTCAGGGGACGAGGCGTGGGCTCAGCCCCGGCCTCGTCCGTGGTGACGCTCGGGTCGGCTTTCGTGCGCCCGCGAGTGGGGCGTTCCTTGGTGGAGGCGGTGCCCGTGGCGGCCTTACGCCCCTTGGCCCCGGCGGCGTTGGCAGCGCCGGTCGCGGACCCGCGTTCCTCGCCTGCGGCGCGAGCGCCGGAGCGTGCGCGAGGCTTGACGGGGCGCGAGTGTCGCGTGTAGGACTCGTCGACGGTCGGGTCGGAGGGCAGCACGGAATTAGGGTCGTCCAAACTGTCCTCCATTCGTGTCGATGCGGTGATGTCGGTACACACTGTAGTGGAGTGTGGCGCGACTTCGCGGATTAGTCGGTGCCGATCATGGCTTGGAGACGCGTTTCAAAGCCTGGACCAGCGGTAATGGACGCTACCCGACGTGCGAACCACGACCTCGTCACAAGCGATTTCGCGGCGAGTGGTGAGGCGGATGTGGGCGCGCGCACGTGAGGGGCCTCGGTTAGAGTGGGTGTGTCCGATTCTGCACGTTTCACTCGGGAGTTGTCAGTGGCCGCTTCTTCACCTGTCAGCACTGACCGTATTCGAGATTTATTGCGGTCTCGCGACGTACGTTTCGGCGACTACAACGAGGGTGAGCTGGCGTACCTGACGCCGAACGCCGCGTTTTTCTGGAATGCCACGAACCCTCAGATCCTGCAGCTGCGCGCCCAGTGGCGCGGAATCGCCCGCACGCCCGAGCAGTTCGGCGAGCTGGCCCGCGAAGTCGCGACCTGCAATTCGACGCGCACCGGCCCCAAGGCCTACGTGGCCCCCCTCGAGGACGGCACGCAGTACGGCCTGATCGCCGAGTGCAACATCGTCGTCCTGTCCGGGTTGACGCAGACGCAGCTGGATCACTTTTTCGAGACCTCCATGTCGATGATCATGGGGTTCTTCGCGGACCTTGAGGTGACGCTGCCCGGGTTCGTGGATTGGGCGGGCGAGAGTGCGGAGGCGCAGCAATGAACGTTCCTTTTGTGGTTCCCGAGGACGATACGACGCCCTACCCCGCCGACTTTGAGCGCGTGGTGGCGGGGATTCGCGACATGGGCTACGCCCTGGACGTGATCGAGGAGGGGCGCGCGGGCGGCGCGATCTTCGACCGTATTCCTTTCCTGGTGTCCTTCGACGCGGCCGGGCGCTTCCTGTCGATTCGCGCGCTGTGGGAGCCGGATATTCCGGCTGAGACCGGCGAGCACGCGATGTTCGCGACCGCGGACAACTGGAATCGCGAGAAGTACTTCCCGACCGTCTACACGGCGACGACCCCCGAGGGAAAGCTGGGCGTGTACGCGGATTTCGTGGTGGACACGAAGCCTGGCCTGTCTAACGATCAGCTGCGCGACGTTATTGCCTCGGGCATTTCGACGGGTATCGCGGCGATGCAGTACGTCAAGGAGTCGGCCACCGAGGCCCTGGGGTGGGTGAACCCGGAGTCGGATGAGCGCTGACCGCTCGCCGTCTTCTTCGGATTCTTCGGATTCCGCGCGCTCAGTTTCCCCCTCCCCTTCTGAGTTTTCCTCCAACGAGGCCGTGGCGGGCTCGCCCGATCGCGCGCGCTCTGGGGACGCCCCTTCTTCTCGGCAGCACACGTCTGCCCAATGCGCTGGCGACCCCTCCGTCCGCACTCAGCCGGGAGGCGCGTCCTCCGGGCGCGCCGCGTCCCTGTCCTCTCCCTCCCCCGCTGACCTGCTCGGCGTGTTGGAGCGCTTGAGCGCCGGGGATGATCGCCTGCTCGGCCACGTGACGCTGCCGGGGCGCTCGGGGCGGATCGCGGATTGGCCGCAATGGGTGTCGCCGGCGGTCGTGGACGCGTGGGCGCGTCGGGGCGTGGAGCGCCCGTGGATTCATCAGCGCGAGGCCTTGGACGCTGTGCGCGAGGGCCGCGACGTCGTGCTGGCGACGGGGACCGGCTCAGGCAAGTCGCTAGCCGCGTGGACGCCGATCCTCTCCGACCTGGTGGAGGCCGAGGATTCGTCGCGTATTTCCGCGATTCACCGCCGCCCGACTGCCCTGTACCTGGCTCCGACGAAGGCTCTGGCGGCGGATCAGCTGGCCTCGCTCATGTCGCTGCTGGGCCAGGATGACAAGCCTGCCGACGCACAGGCGAGCACGGACCCGGAAGGAAGCCCCGGCCTCGTCGATGAGCGCCTGCGTCGCGTGCGCGCGACGACCGTGGACGGGGACACGCCGCGCGAGGCGAAGGAGTGGGCGCGGGCGGGCGCGGACTTGATCCTGTCGAACCCCGATTTCTTGCACTACGTGATGCTGCCGTCGCACCCGCGGTGGTCGCGTTTCCTGGCGTCGCTGCGCCTCATCATCATTGACGAGGCCCACCATTGGCGCGGCGTGACCGGCTCGCACATCGCGCTGGTTGTGCGTCGCCTGCTGCGCGTCGCCCACCACCTGGGCGCGGATCCGCGCGTCGTCATGCTGAGCGCGACCGTGCGCGACGCGGCGGCTGTGGGCCGCGCGCTCACGGGACGCGACGCGGTCGCCATCACCGAGGACGGATCGCCTGCGGGCGCCCACGAACTGGTCCTGTGGCAGGGCGCGATCATGGCCGACGAGTCCGAGGTCGACATCTCTTCCTTCCTGGAGGCCCTCGACGCGCCGCCCGGCACTGCCACCCTCAAGGTCCCAATCGTGCGGCGCAGCGCCGGGGTCGAGGCCGCCAACCTGGCCACCGTTTTCGTCGAGGAGGGGGCGCGCCTCCTAGCCTTCGTGCGCTCGCGCGCGGGGGCCGAGGCCGTGGCCGCTCAGGTGCGCGACCGTCTCTCGTCGCGGGGGTCGGCTCTGGCGGGACGGGTCGGCGCGTACCGGGGCGGCTACCTGCCCGAGGAGCGCCGGGCGCTCGAGGAGGCGATCCGCACCGGAGGCGTGCGGGCGCTGGCGACGACGTCGGCGCTGGAAATGGGCCTGGACATCTCCGGGCTGGACGCGACGATCACGGTGGGTTGGCCGGGCACGCGCGCATCCCTGCGCCAGCAGATCGGGCGTGCGGGTCGCGCGGGCGCGCCGGGCACGTCCGTACTCATCGCCTCCGACAACCCGCTGGACGCGTACCTGGTGCGCCACCCGGAGCACATCCTCGGCGAGGTCGAGGCCTCCGTCATCGACCCCTCCAACCCGTGGGTCCTGGCCCCGCACGTCGCCGCGGCGGCCGCAGAGATACCGATCACACCGTCCGATATCTCGTACTTTGGGCCGGAACTACGAGGAGTCGTGGGACGCCTCGTCGCCGACGGATACCTCAAGCGCCGCCCAGCCGGATTCTTCTGGGACGCCACCCGCCCCGAGCGTCCCAGCGACCTCACCGACCTGCGGGGAGCCGCCGGCGATGTTCAGATCGTCGACGCCGCCACCGGCACCGTCGTCGGCACCATCGACCAGGCCTCCGCCGACGCCCACGTCTTCCCCGGCGCCATCTACATCCACCAGGGGCGCACCTTCCACGTCCTGAGTCTCAACTCCCTCACCACGCCCGCCGCACCCGCCACCCAGGGATGGCCGCGCGCACTCCTGCCCGAGGCGCCGGGCGGCACCCAGCACACCAACCGCGTTGGGGGCGTGGAGCGGGAGGCGGCCCGAGCCTCGTCGATCATCATCCCGCCCGCACGCGCCGACGACGCACGCGTCGCCCTGGTGGAGGAGGTGCGCACTCCCCTGCGCACGCGCTCGGCGACCCACACGAGCGTCGAGGTGTGCGCGGTCGAGGACACGTGGGTGAGCGCCGACGGGACGGTCGCCTGGCATCACGGGCCGACGAACGTGTCGACGCGGGTCACCGACTACGACCTGCTGCGCCTGCCCGGGCTCGAGTTCATCCGCAACATCGAGCTGTTCCTGCCCGCGCACACGCTGCCCACGAAGTCCACGTGGTTCACCCTCACCCCCACCGCTTTGGCGGCCATGGGGATCGAGGCGGCCAACCTGGCGGGAACCCTGCACGCGGCTGAGCACGCGATGATCGGAATCCTGCCACTGGTCGCCACCTGCGACCGCTGGGACCTGGGCGGTCTGTCGACCGAGCTGCACGACGACACGGGCGCACCCACCGTGTTCATTCACGACGCGTTCCGGGGCGGCGCTGGCCACGCGCTCGCAGGTTTTGCCAGCGCGCAGTCGTGGGTGGCCGCCACGCTCGAAGCCGTATCCTCCTGCGACTGCGAGGACGGGTGCCCGCGCTGCGTCCAATCCCCCAAGTGCGGCAACGGGAACGAGCCCCTGTCCAAGGCGGGCGCCATCACGCTGCTGACCTACCTGAGCGAGCGGGCTCCAGCCACCCAGACCGATCGACAGCACAACGGATGAGCGTCGCGGCGGCTGGCAGGCGTGCCACTCGCGGATAGGTTGCGCCTTCGCGGATAGGTTAGGCGCTCGCGGATAGGTTACGAAGCTATCCGCATGTTCATAAGCTATCCGCATGCTCATTTCCTATCCGCATGCGCGGGTAACAAGCTCAACCGCGGTGACTTGCGAAGGCGATCGACGCAGGGGCGGCAGCATTGGCCACAGGGATGGCAGGATCGACCGGACACGTGGATGCCTGGGCCCCTTCACTGCGCAGGTTAACCCCACAGGTGGTAGTCCAGGCGGGCCGCCCACACTGCCACCTATCGGGCCCAGCTGCGCAGGAAGGGGTTACCACTACCAGTAAAAGGGCCCACGCGCCCAGACACTGGCCCGCGCGCCCAGCCACTGGCCCGCGCGCGCAGTCCCGGACCTCCAGCGCCAGGGACAGGCGCACCCCGTCGTCCACTGGCCCGCGCGCACATTCCCGGACAGGTGGATGCCTGGGCCCCTTCACTGCGCAGGTTAACCCCACAGGTGGTAGCCCAGGCAGGCCGCCCACACTGCCACCAAAAGGGCCCAGCTGCGCAGGAAGGGGTTACCACTACCAGTAAAAGGGCCCACGCGCACAGTCCGGGGCACGCGCGCAGCCACTGGCCCGCGCGCACAGTCTGCGCGCACAACAAACTCGAAGGGGCCAGCCTCACGGCTGACCCCTTCGAGCATCCCATCAACACAGTGCAAGTCTCCCGATGCATTCCCTTTCCCGGATCGCTCCTGTAAGCGATTCCTTTAGCTTGATGACTATTAATGTAGAGCGCCCACCTGTGGGAAGCATTGAACGAACCTGATAGTTTCCTGTGAGTTTTTCATTCCTCGGTTCCGGCGCGCGCTCGCGCGCGTATCTCGAGCGACACTCCCATGACGGTCGCGGACCCACTGACGACGACGCGGCAGTCGGTTCCGAGCACTTCGCAGGACTCGACGCTCACCCCATTCGCGGCCGCGACCTCGCTGGCGGCCTCGCAGGGGCGCGAGCCAACATCCTCCCAGGGAGTGGTCGCGGAGCGCTCGGCACCAGCCAACGCCGCCAGGTCCGCGACGGCTTGAAGCCGCACCGACGCGGTGCGAGCGCCGCCGACTCCCGCGAGGAGAATCGCGAGGGTGAGCGCCAAGGCTATGAGCCCGACGCTGTTGACCGTCCCGGACCCTTCCTCACCCATCCTCGCGGGAGCTTCGCCCGACCGCCTCACGGCAGGTCCGCCTCGTCGATGGTCGTGACCGCGCAGCGCGCCTGTCCCCCGATCCACCCGGCGGCGCCGCGGTAGGGGGCGGTTCCGGTGACGGTCACGAGTCCGTCTCCGCGCGCGATCGTGTAGGAGCCTTGGGGGTACGAGGCCGTGGCTGCCTCCTGCGGATTCCCTTCCCCGATCGAGGCGGCGCGGGCACCTTCGCGTACGGCTTGGCACAGGGAGGATCCCGTCAAGCCTGCCTGGGCGGCTGCGGCGATAACGCCGACGACGAGGGTGACTGCGGCGAAACACACGGCGTGCTCGACGGTCACGTATCCGGCTTCGTCGCGTGTCATCGGGTGTTGAGCGCTTCCTGAATAACGGATTCGAGGGTTGAGCGCACCGCGTCCGATTTGAGGATCACGATGAGCAGCCCGGCGAATCCGGCGGCGGCGATGGTGCCGATCGCGTATTCGACGGTGGTTGCGCCTTCCTCGGGGTCGCCCGAGGAGGGGTCGTCCTTGGCCGCCTGGAGGCGTTGGGCGGCCTCGCGCAGGGTCCCCATGGCGGCGAGCTGCGCCCTGGTCGCGGCGCAGTCGATGCGTTCGATAATCGTCATTGATCTGTCCTTTCGTCGTGCGCGCGGAATGCGCGCAGGGCCAGTGTGCGCGCCTCGCGTAGCCGCACTCCAGGTGGATTTGTTCCCCTGTGGATAGCGGGGCGACACGAGGAGGGGCTGTGGATAAGTGGGATCGAGCGCGCCCCTGTGGATATCGAGTGACCAGGTCTGCGATGCCCCGACGAGCATCTCCCCGGCGTTGCACCACCTCCACCATCACCCCGATTGTGCGGTCGCCGCCGCGGAACCTCAGCACCCCGGTATCGTGGCGTCAGGACCCCGACGCGCATCACCCCCACCTCGCGATCGTCCCCACGACGGCATGTCCCGCGCGACGCCGCCTACCCTGCGACGGTGCCCATGAGGTGCGCCAGGAGGGGCGCGATACCGAGGAGGAGGAACGCGGGCAGGAAGAACGCGCCGAGCGGGCCAACCAGGCGCACGGAGAGTTCTTCGGCGCGTGTCTTCGCGTCGACCAGGCGCGCGCGTCGCTCCCACGAGGCGCAGCGCGCGAGCATTCCTTCGGGCGCGGTGCCGGCGGTCCACGAGGCCTCGAGGGCGTCACGGAGCGGCTCGGCCCACGCGGGCGCCTCCTCCCACGCTTGCTCCCACGTCGCCCCCAGGCGCAGGGAGGAGGCGGTCCACGCGAGGGGTTCCTGCGCGCAGGCGTCGGCGAGGGCGTCCAGGGCTCGGGGAATCGAGGCCCCACACGCGAGGGCCGAGGCGATCAGGTCGCACGCCAGCGCCGCGTCCGTGTCGCCGCCGCCCGCATCCGCACGTCGGCATCGGGCGAGAATGCGTCGGCACGAGGCGACGCCCGCCACCCACGCGAGAACGCCGAGGCTCGCGCAGACGGCCCCCGGTGTGCCGCTCGTGTAGAAGCCCCACGGCGAGGCTCCGAGCGCCAGCGCGGCCGTGACACCCACGAGGGGCAGCCCCGCGAGCACGCGCGCGGACATGAGCGGACCGGCGGAGGCGACGCGGCGGGCCTCCTCGACATCCTGGGCGTCGTCGATCGCGTCCCCGATCGCGTCGAGGACGTCGGCCAGGGGCGCGCCGAGGCCGTGGCTGAATCGGCAGGCGACGACCACCGAGGCGGCGCTGGCCCGGGCGGCTGCCGCGTCCGGGCTGCGAGCGCGCATCAGGAGGGAGCGCCACCACGGCGGCTCGCGTGCCCACTCGTCGAGGGCGCGCGGATAAACGTCGTCGGTCCCGACCGCGCTGCCCACCCCGATGCGTTCCAGGGCTCGCTCCCACGCGGACGAGGCCGGGGCGCCGGCGCGCAGTCGCGTGGAGACCTCGGCGGTCAGGAGGGCGAGTTCGCGCGTTGAGGGAGGTCCCTGTGCGCGTCCTCGGTGGTGGGCAGCCTCGCCTCGGCCAGTGGAGGAGGCACAGCGCGAAAGGACGGCACAGCGCGAAAGAGCAGCGAAGCGAGCGCGGGGGCGCGGCGACGTCCCACCCCAACCGGAAGCCCGACCGGAAGCCCGACCGGAAGCCTCACCGGAAGCCCGACCGGAGACCTCACCGGAAGCCTCACCGGGAGCACACTCGGGAGCCCGCCCAGAAGCTCGAACAGAAGCCCGAACCGAAGCCCCGCGGGAGCCCGCCCAGGCGCGCACGACGCGGCGTTCCCGGCGTGCGCGCAGGAGCCGTGCGAGGATTCCTGCCGCAATCCGCGCCGCACACACCGCGAGCGCGACGGCGACAAGGACGCAGAGCAGGCGGTGGCTCCCTGCTCCTCCGGCGAGGTTAACCGGTGCGAGGCCCTCCCCGACTGGACCGCCAGCTACCCACTCACCCCACGATGGTGGAAGGACACGCGCGGCAAGCAGGCATGGCCGCCGCGCGCCGTCCACGGCGGGCACCCCCGCCGACGCAATCCACACCCACCTCATAGCCCCGCCCGTTCGGCGAGGTCGGCCCAGGCCTCGTGCTTGATGACGCGCCCATCGGAGGTGACGCGAAGCGCGGGCGCGCATTCCAGGGGGCCGCGGTCCTTGGTGAGGACGCCGACTTCACAGACCCAGCGCTGTCCTGACGGGGATCGTCGCATGTGCAGGACGGAGTCGAGGGCGGCGCAGGCCTGGGCGGCGAGCGCCGCCTCGCTCATGCCCGCGAGCGCGCCGAGTGCCGCGAGCCGGGCGGGCACGTCCGCCGCGCTGTTGGCGTGCAGGGTGGCCCAGCCGCCGTCGTGCCCGGTGTTGAGGGCGGTGAGGACGTCGCGCACTTCGGGGCCGCGGCATTCGCCCAGGACGAGCCGGTCGGGGCGCATGCGCATGGCCGCTCGCACGAGGTCGGGCAGGGTGATGGCGCCTCGGCCCTCGATGTTGGGTTTGCGTTCGACGAGGTGGACGCAGTGCGGGTGGGCGGGCGCGATCTCGGGGACTTCCTCGATGCACACGATCCGCTCGTCCGCCCCCACAAGCGAAAGCGCGGCACTGAGAAGGGTCGTTTTGCCGCTGCCGGTGGCCCCAGAGATGAGGACGTTCGCGCGCGCGGCGACGAGGCCTCGCAGGAGGGGGCCGACCGGGCCGGGCAGGGTGCCGCGCGCCTCGAGGTCGGCGACGCCCAGGCGGCGGGTGCCCAGCACGCGCAGGGAGATGAGGGTGCCCGAGCCGGACACGGGCGCGAGGACCGCGTGCAGGCGCACGCCGCCGGGCAGCGTTCCGTCGGCGATGGGGCTCGCGTCGTCCAGGCGCACCCCGCACGCGCTGGCCATGCGGATCGCTGCGCGCCGGGCGTCGGCCTCTCCGCGGATGCCGACGTCGACGCGCGCCAGGCCCCCGCCACGGTCGACCCACGCCTGGCCCCCATTGATAAGGACGTCGGTGACTCCGGGCGCCTCTATGACCGAGGCCAGGGCGGGGTTCATGCCGCGCGTCCTGGCCCTCAGGTCGTCGAGGGTGCGCGCGGCTTCGGAGGCCCCGCAGCCGGGCCGGGCGGCGCGCGAGACTGCGCGGGCGGGCGGGTCGCCACGCGCCAAGAACCGATGGGCGTCACGCATGGGAGGCCTCCAGCGCACGCAGCCAGTCGGGGCCCTCGGGCTCATCGAAGGAGGCGTTGACCCGTCTGCTCGCGCTCGCAGACCCGCACGCGTGTAGGGCTCGCAGTAGCGCGCGCAGGTCTCGCCCCCTGCGGGTGGGCGCGTGCAGGATGGGCGTGGGAGCGCACTCGACGAGGCCGGGGCTGCGCCGCGCTCGATCCCCGACCACGGCCGTGAGCGCGGGGACGGGGGCGGGAGCTATCGCCAGGGACGCGGCGACAGATGCAGCCCCCTCGATGTCACCGTGGGTCAGGAGGATGATGGCGTCGGCGCGTATCACCTCGGCGAGGCGAGCGGCCCGGGCGTCCCACCGGCCGGCGTCGACGATAAGCGGGGCCCCAATCGAACGGCACGCGCTCGCCACGCGCGGGTCATCGGCGCTGGCTCCCCCGCGACAGTCCCCGACGAGGGCCCGCACGCCGCCGATGACGGGCAGGTGGTCGCGCAGGGAGGGCAGGTAGGAGTCCTCGCTCGCCTCCAGATCCGCCCACCGCACGCCCGGCAGGTCGTGATCGCCGGACCCGGCAAAGCCCGGCACGGACCCGGAGGCGTCGATGACGACGGGGACGTCATCCGCAAGAGAATCTCGTCGCGCACCGCAGCTGTCCTCAGCACCGCTCCCTCTGTCGTCGGACAGCGACCGACCCGGCCCAGGCCTCGTCACCGGCAACACTCGCCCGAGCCACCCAGCGACGCGCCCCCACCACGGACGCCGCGCGCCGCTCCTGGCGAGCAGGCGCACGAGCGACGTAACCCCCACTCCCCCGGCGATCCCAGCCACCATCCAGACGGGACCGGATCGGGAGGAACGCCAGGAGGCCTCGGCGATAAGAGAGACGAGCAAGGCGGTGTCCCCGGGCAAGCTCACCTGTCCGCCCTCGCCGACGCGCACGCACGGAACCAGCGCGGGGACGGGCGCGCCCGGGGCGGCGAGCACCAGGGCAGCGCGCGAGGGCTCGGAGCACGCACGTGCGCCCGCCAGCGTGAGGGCATCGCGGGCGTAGGACAGATCGGCAGAGGTCAGGCCCACGAGGGCGACCGGGCCGCGGACACATTCGACGATTGCGTTCATCCCTCAACGGTGCGCCGCCACACGCGCGAGCGTCTACCGGCACGCGCGCCCCTGTGGACAACGCCGACACGAAATGCCACCCTGTGCATAGAGCGGTCCGATGGCGGGCCCTGTGGATAATCCCGACGCTGGAGTAAACAAATGGTACGCGCGGCATTTTTTGACTTGGACAAGACGGTCCTGGATACCTCGTCGAACGTGGCGCTGTCGGGCCCCTTCATCGAGGCGGGCCTCATGAATCGCCGCACCGCGATCACCTCCTTCCTCGTGCAGCTGCCGTACCTCCTGTCGGGCGCGGACGAATCACGCATGGAACAAATGGCCGAGGCCATGGGCCGCATGGCCCGCGGCTGGAACGCGGCGTTCCTGGAGGCGACCGTCGAGGACGCACTCGAACGCACGATCGAACCGGTCTGTTACGCGCAGGCCCTGCGCCGCATCGCCTACCACAAGAGCATCGGCGACGTCGTCGTCATCGCGTCGGCATCGGTGGAGCAGGTGGTGCGCCCGATCGCCAAGATGCTCGGCGCGGACGAGGTCCTGGCTTCCAAAGCCGCCACGGACGAGGACGGGTGCTTCACGGGCGAGGTCACGCACTTCAACCAGGCGCAGGGCAAGGCGGACGCCTGCGAGGCCCTGGCCCGCGCTCGCGGCTGGGACCTGTCGGAGTGCTCGGCGTATTCGGATTCGGTCTCAGACGCGCCGCTGTTGCGCCTGGTCGGGCACCCGTACGCGGTCAACCCGGACCGCGCCCTGCGCGAGATGGCCGAGCGCGAAGGCTGGCCGACCCTGACGTTCCTGTCCACTGTTCGGGTGCTGCCGCGCCGGGTGCCCACGCCCGCGAAGGTCGCCGTGCCGTTCATGGCCGGGGTGGCCGTGGGGGCGGCGGCCTGCGCGCTGCTGCGCCGCTAAGCGCCCCTACGAGAGCCTACCCGCCTGCACGTGGCGGGCGACGTCGCGCCCGACCTGGGCGCCGTAGACGATCCCCGCGCAGTAGTGGGTGATCCACCGGGCCAGGCCGGCCTCGTCGGCGCTGACCCACCCGGCCAGGGCACGCCCCGCGCGCGCCGGGTCGAGCGCGTCGTAGGCGCCGGGCACGCACACGCCGGTCGGGTCCACGCCCCGCGTGACCAGGATCCACCGGGCCAGCCCCGCGCCGACGACGGACGAGGCCGGGGCGAAGACGCGCCGGAATCGGAAGTGGGCGGTGAGCGCGGCGGCGACGGCCAGGGCGGGTGCGTCGCAGCGCGCGTAGTCGAGCGCGGGCGCCAGCGCGGCCGGGTCGGTGGGCACGGCGATCGCGCGAGGCTCAACGAGGCCGGCGGCGACCAACCCCGAACACGCGTCCCTGTGCAGTCCCGCGATGAGGGCGGGCAGGGGCGTGGGGGCCACGCGAGGCCCGCCCGGGGAGCGCGTGTTGAGGGCCGGGAAGCGCGAGGCGAGATTCCACTGGGAGCGCCAGATCCCCAGCGCGAGCGCGGCCCCCGGATCCGAGGCCGCTCCACCCGCGTCAGCCATGGACAGGGCGCGCACGTCGTCGACGGTGGTGCGCGCGCCCTCCACGATGGACAGGGCGGCGGCCTCTCGGACTGCAGCCTCGGCGCGGGCTTCCTCCCAGCCTCGGCGCAGGCCCTCGGCGAAGCGCAGATCCGCGAGGGCGGCGTGGGCCTCGTCCATGGCGGCGGCGACATCGGGGCGCACGGCGGCGGCGCGTAACACGGAGGGCGCGGGGTCGATGAGGGCTTCGATACTCACACCTCTACACTAGGGGCATGACGCTTTTGCAGCATCGAAACTTCTCCGCGCGCCTGCGCTCGGGCCTCTTCGCGTTCGTTTTCGCCCCCATTGCCCTGGTGTTCCTGGGCTCCTCGATGGTGGACGTGCAGGCGCTCGCAGCCGTCGGGCAGCCCCTGGCCTCGGTCGAAGGCCTCATCGGCCTGGCGCTGGCTTCCCTCCTCCTGGCGCTGATCGCGCTGAACTGCGAAGAGTCCAGCGTGGGCATGGTCGTCACCTTCGTGTGGTCGCTCGTCGTTGGTGCGGCACAGTTCCTGGGTGTCGCACGCATCCCCTTCCTCATGAAGTCCTCGGTCGAGCCCGACGACATGTTCGCTGGCGTCGTGTGGGGCCTGTATCCGGTGTGCCTGTCGCTGATGCTGGGCGCGTGCGCGCTGACGATTAAGTCGGTGCGCGTGCGCGCCGGTCAGACGACACGCATGCCGCTCGCGCGGGTACACCGCCACGCTTTCGGCACGACGATCGCGGTCCCTGCGGCGCTCGCCGTCGCGGTGCTGATCATCGCGGCGTCCCCCTCGGATACGACGAACGTGGCCGCGCTCGGGCTTGAGGGCGTCCTGGTGAGGCACGGGATGGGCCACGGATTGGCGTTGTCGGCAGGCGTGGCCTTGGCCGTTCTGGTGGTCAGCGCCCGATGGTCGATTACGGGCGCGCAGCTGGCGACGTGGCTGATCCTGGTGCTGCCCAGCTATGTGATTCTTCCCGTGTGGGAGTCGCTGACCGGGAACGTGATTGTTCCGGGTTCGTCGATCCTGACGAAGGTGGCGCTGGCCTCGCCGATGCTGGCGGCCCTGGGTATGGCGACCGGGTGCGCGTCGCTGGGCATCCTGTGGGCGCGGCTGCGCGCGGTGCGCCGACTCGATTCGGTCGAGGATTCGACTCACATTGAGGGGCCTGCCGCGGTCTAATGCGCGCGCAGGGCCGCTTAAAACGTAATATGTGGGCAGATATAAGGAGGAAGCATGTCCGAGAACGAGTTTGACGTCCACCGCGGCAACGACAAGGATGCCCGCGACAACGTGGTCCTGACCGGCGAAGAGATTGAGCTGCCCGGTGACGGTTCCGACGCGGCGGCGATCATCGGTGAGGCCAGCGAGCCCATCAACACCGGCGAGATCGAGTCGGTGGCGATCGGCGGTTTGACGGGCCGCGTCCCTGGCGCCGCGCCGCTCAAGCCCACGATCGAGGACAAGATTTCCACGGGCGAGCTGCCCGTCGTCTCCGCGCCGAGCGTTCCCTCCGACGAGGCCGACTTCGCTTCCGCTTCCGAGGTTGAGCCTGTGGATGCCTCCTTTGAGGCCCCCCAGGCGGACGCTGGCTCCGAGCATGAGGCCGACGCTGAGCCGGTCGCCGAGGAGCCTTCGGAGGTGGAGGCGCCCGCGGTTGAGGCGCCCGCGGTGGAGGCGCCCGCGGTTGAGGAAAGCGCGGTTGAGGCAGCCGCCGAGGAGAGCGCCGTCGCGGAGCCCTCGCAGGTGGACGTTCCCACCGCCAAGGCTCACGTCATCGAGGAGCCCTCGCAGGTGGACGTTCCCACCGCCAAGGCTCGCGTCATCAAGGAGCCTGCCGACGAGGCGCCCGTCGCCGAGGAGGAGTTCTCCTCGTCCGAGCCCGTGCGCTCCCCCATCATGACGCCCGCCCAGGCAGCGGCAGCCCTTGGCCTGAACCTGGACTCGGCGCGCGAGGATCGCGTTGAGCCGCAGGCAGCGGCACCCGTCGCCGCCGAGGAACCCGCCCCCATCGAGGACGCCCCCGAGCACTCCGCCGAGGCCTCGTCCCACGGCGACGAGCGCGCTTCCGCGGTCGGTGGCGCTGCCGCCGAGGCCGCCCCCTCGCTGCCCTCGCGCCGTTCCATGATTTTCGGCGACGACGAGCCCTTCTCTCCCTCCATCCCCGCGCTGAGCCCTGCCGCGCAGGAAGCGCGCGCCGCCGAGAGCGCGCAGGAGGCCGTGGACGAGGCGCAGGCCTCCTCCACTGTTGACGTGCCCACCAAGAAGCTGCCCAACTACAAGGATGGGGAGGAGTCCGCCTACACCGACGTGCCCACGCGCAAGCTGTCCACACGCCTGGCTGAGCGCATGGCCACCACGCCCTCGTACTCCTTCGACGAGCAGGACGAGGCGAGCGCACAGAACGAGTCCGGCGATGGCGCTGCGGCCGCGGTCGGCCTTGCCGCGGCCGGAGCTGCCGCCGCGGCTGGCGCGTCGGCGCTGGCCGAGGAGGAGCGTCCCCAGCGCCGCTCTGTGCTGGGCACCGACGAGGATGATCGCGACGCCGCCACCCTGGCCGCGATCGCCAGCCAGGGCCGCGACCGCGGCGACAAGGCACCCGCTTCCCGGCTGGACGACGAGCTGTTTAGCGCCACGCCCGAGATCACCGAGATGCCCTCGCGCGGGGGCGCCCACTTCCTGTCGTTCCTCCTGTTCCTCATCCTCGTCCCGGTCGGCTGGTACCTGGCTGCCGACGCAGGCTCGCGCATGACGCTGTCCGAGGCCGCCCCCATGTTCACGGGCGTCGCCTCGATCCTGGCGCTCGGCGAGCTCCTCGGCGCGATCGTCATCACCGTGATCCTGTGCGCCACGGCGCGCCGCTCCTCGCTGGGCGCGTGGTTCATGGGCGTCATCACGCTGCTCGCGGGCCTGCCGTGGGTTCTTACTCCCGGCATCACGGCCTCGACCCTGCTGGATCCCCTCACGGTCCTGGCCAACACCAGCTCCTTCGGCTCGAACCTCGCACACCACCTGCAGGCCTCCGGCTACTCCGGCCGCTTCGCGCTGCTGGCCATCGTCCTGATGGGCCTGGGCTACGTGTCCCACTCCGCGCGCCGCAAGGGCCGCGCAGAGGAGGCGCTGCGTACCTCCATCGAGGCCATCAACCCGGCGGGCGCTTTCTACTCCAAGGGCGCGCGTAAGAAGGCCGCGAAGGATCTGAAGCGCAAGTGAACACCCTTATCCCCGCCAGCGCGATCGAGCTCGAGGGTCCGTGGACCCACCGGCACGTGAGCGCTGGCGGAGCTGCATTCCACGTCGCAGACATGGGCCAGGGCATGGACCATGCCCTGGTCTTGCTGCACGGTTTCCCCGAGCACTGGTGGTCCTGGCGCGAGGTCTTGCCCCTCTTGGCTGAGTCGACGTCGCGCGTGTTCGCCCTCGATTTACGAGGCTTTGGCACCTCAGACCTGACGCGCGGAGACTGCGATCTGCAACAGATGGCTCTCGACGTCATTGGCGTCGTGCGCGCGCTCGGCGTTGCCTCTTTCTCGGTGGCCGGGCTTGGCGTGGGCGGGAGTGTCGCGTGGATGATTGGCGCTTTAGCGCCGCTTGAACTTCGCTCGGTCGCCGTCCTGTCGGCACCCCACCCCCTGGGCACGCAGCCCGTCATCGGACGCGTCCCCTGGGCGGGCGGGCGCGTCCTCCAGGGTCGCCTCGCCCTGCCGACGGGCAGGGAACGTGCCCTGCGTTCCGGCTCGCTCGTGACGACCGTGTTCCGCGCGTGGGCCTCGCCCGGGTCCGTGGACGCTCTTGTTTCCCAGTCTGGCCCCTATCGCGCAGCGCTGCGGCGTCCTTTCGCCGCGCACACGGCGCTGCGTGGGCTGACCGCCACCCGATCGCTGTCCCGGGAACTGCGCCGCACCCTGGCTGAGCCGGTGCAGGTCCCCGTCCTATCTCTTGTCGGCCGCGACGACGGCGCGTGGTCCACCCTCGATCACGCAGCTGACGCGCAGTTTGTCGACGCACCCCTGACGCAGATTGTCATTCGCGAGGCCGGGCACTTTCTGGCCGAGGAAGCACCCTCCACAGTCGCCGACGCCCTGGCTGAGCACGTCGCAGCGCACGCAATTTAGCTTGTTTTTCATTAGACAGCTCACACAAATCCCAGAATGAAACATGTTTCATCTGATAGATAGGGCATAATGGTGTGATACGCGGTACCCCCTAGTGATCGGTCTAACGCATGGGATTCGCCGCGCAGCCTCAATCGGAACGCCCGAGCAATCGGGCACGAGCGGAAGGAGCTCCGCACCATGATCGGTGACGGCAACTTCATCAGCCAGGTGCCGCTGTTCGGTGGCCTTGATGATGCACAACAGGTGTCCCTCCAGCAGAAGATGGGTCACACGACCCTGCGCCGCGGAGAGACCCTCTTCGACGAAGGTGATCTCGGCGATCGCCTTTACATCGTGACCGAGGGTAAGGTCAAGCTCGGTCACACGTCGAGCGACGGCCGCGAGTCTCTGCTCGCCGTCCTCGGCCCCGGCGAGATCATCGGTGAGCTCACGCTCTTCGATCCGGGTCCGCGCTCGACCACCGCGACCGCCGTGTCCCCGGCGTCCCTCCTCTACCTCGAGCACGAGGATCTCATGCATGTGCTCGACACCAACCCCACGCTGGCCAAGCACATGCTGCGCGCCCTCGCTCAGCGCCTGCGCCGCACCAACGAGTCCCTCTCTGACCTCGTGTTCTCCGACGTCCCCGGCCGCGTCGCCAAGGCCCTTCTGGACCTGGCCGACCGCTTCGGCACCGCGACCGACAAGGGCGTCCACGTGCCCCACGACCTCACGCAGGAAGAGCTGGCCCAGCTGGTCGGCGCTTCTCGCGAGACCGTCAACAAGTCGCTCGCCGACTTCGTGTCGCGCGGTTGGATCCGCCTGGAGGGTCGCGCCGTGACGCTCCTCGACGTCGATCGCCTGGCGCGCCGCGCCCGCTGACCGCAGCCTACACAGGGTTGGGCCCGACACCTCACGGTGTCGGGCCCTCCGTGCGTCCACGGCGCGCTCACGCCACCTGAGGAAACGGCGCTCAGTGTTATAGGACATCACGTGTGGGTCGGTGGTCAGTTCCAGGAGCGGCGGACGAATGTGCTCAGTTCAGGGGTGGCCTCATTGGCTCCAGGGGTGGCACCATCGGCCGGACAGGTGGTTGCTTGGGTCCCTTCATGCGCAGGTTAACCCCACGGGTGGTAGTCCAGGCAGGCCGCCCACACTGCCACCTATCGGGCCCAGCTGCGCAGGAACGAGTATGCGTGGCGGCAGCTGACAGGCCTACCACTCGCGGATAGGTTTCGCCTTCGCGGATAGTTTAGGCGCTTGCGGATAGGTTACGAAGCTATCCGCATGTTCATAAGCTATCCGCATGCTCGCTTCCTATCCACATTCGAGGGCAACAAGCCCAAACGCGGCCATTTACGAAGGCAATCGACGCAGGGGTGGTGCCATCGCCCACAGGGATGGCGGCATCATCCACGGGGGTGGCAGGATCGGCCGGACAGGTGGATACCTGGGCCCCTTCATGCGCAGGTTAACCCCACAGGTGGTAGCCCAGGCAGGCCGCCCACACTGCCACCTATCGGGCCCAGCTGCGCAGGAACGGGTTACCACTACCAGTAAAAGGGCCCACCGACCCACGCGCGCACAGTCCGGGGCCCGCGCGCAGAATCACGGAGTTAATGTACAGACGCTGCCCACACGAAGACGCGAGCAGATGCCACCACCTTCTATACCGACTTTCCCGCACCAGAAAGCCAAAAAGTCGCGCTACCAGCAACACGCAGTGTCCTATAACCCGGCGCTCACGGCGTTGAGCCGGAAACAGACGAGGCCGTGGCCCGCTCGCACGAATGTGCGCACAGCCAGCCACGGCCTCGTCCCTACTGACGCACTGTCAGTTGTGAGCTACTTGATCAGCCCTCGATAGGGCGCTTCAGGTAGGCGACCAGGTTCTCACCGCCCGTCGGGCCCGGGATCACCTGGACGAGTTCCCACCCGTCGGCACCCCACTGGTCAAGGATTGCTTTCGTCGCATGCGTGAGCAGCGGAATCGTTGCGTATTCCCATTTAGTCATGAGCTCATCCTACCTGCCATCTGGGGGCGAACGTACGACAAGACCTTGGGGACGTGCGGACTGCGCAACTCCCGAGCCAGCGTATCGTCCGACGAGCGAAGCCACGTCAGCCAGTCCTCCGCATGGGGATAATGGCGCAAGATCGCGCGACGCTCCCGCTCTGTCAAGCCGCCCCACACGCCGTAGTTGGCCTCGGACTGGAGGGCGTCAGCCAAACATTCAAGGCGCACCTCGCACTCGTAGCAGCGCAGGCGAACCTGACGCTGCGAAGCACCCTGTACGAAGAGCGCGTCCGGCTCAATGGACGCACACAAGGCGCGCGCGACCCAGCTTTGGTCGTCGCCGTGGGTTGCCATCGAAGATCTCCACTTCACTCTACTCCGAGCCCTACATGTGACCATACACACATACCATTGTGGGTGCAAACGGTGCGACTAGCCATTAAAGCGATAACAGGTGACCGATCAGGCAATTGTCACGCGCCACCAGCTGTCAGATGAGCGAGGCTGCACGTAAGCTAGGACTATGTCGCACTCTCACTCCCGTGCTGTCCGGCCCACCCAGCTGTTCGCCCTCCTCTTGGCGTTCCTGAGCGTTTCCGCGCTCATGGGCGTCGTCGGGGCGGGCATGCTCGTGCCCGTCGCTGGCCCCACCGCGCTGGTGGCGAAGTCCGCCCCCTCCGTGTTCAACGAACTGCCTGGAGACCTTCAGACGGTCGCTCCAGCGGAAGAATCGCAGCTCCTGGACTCGTCGGGCGCCGTGATCGCGCACTTCTACGACAAGCAGCGCATCGTCGTTCCCAGCGCGAACATCTCCGACGTCATGAAGAAGGCGATCATCGCGATCGAGGACAAGCGCTTCTACGAGCACAACGGCGTTGACGCCACCGGCATCGCCCGCGCGTTCGTGACGAACCTGGGAGATTCTGGCCGCCAGGGCGCATCGACGATCACGCAGCAGTACGTGCGTAACTCGCTGGCTGAGCGCGGTTACCTTGAGGGCGACGCCGACCAGGTCAGCGCCGCAACCGAGCAGACCACCGAGCGTAAGCTGCGCGAGATCAAGTACGCGCTGGCCCTGGAAAAGACTCAGTCCAAGGACGAGATCCTCACGGGCTACCTGAACATCGCCCCCTTCGGCCCCATCACCTACGGCGTGGAGGCCGCCTCGCAGCGCTACTTCTCCAAGTCGGCCTCCGAGCTGAACTACCTGGAGTCCGCGCTCCTCGCGGGCCTCGTGCAGTCGCCCGTCCAGTACGATCCCCTCGCCCACCCGGACGCCGCCAAGGAACGCCGCGACACGGTCCTGGCCGCCATGCTTGAGCAGGGTGTCATCACGCAGGAAGAGTACGACGAGGGCACCGCGACGACGATCGAATCGATGCTGCACCCGAGCATCTCCTCGGAGGGCTGCTCCGGCGCAGAGTCCTCCAAGGCCTACTTCTGCGACTACGTCCTGGCCCAGTTCCTGGAGGACCCGACCTTCGGTGAGACTCGCACCGAGCGCGAGCGCATGCTCAAGACTCAGGGCATCACGATCCGCACCACGATGGATCCCACGATGCAGGACGCCGCGTACTCCTCGTTGACGAACACGATTCCCGTGGGTGACCCCTCGGGCTTGAACGACGCCCTGGTGTCGCTCGACCCGCGCTCCGGCCGTGTCCTGTCGATGGCACAGAACACGACCTACGGCATCGAGACCGGCGAGACGATGTCGAACTACTCGGCCGACGGCAACTTCCAGGTCGGCTCGACCTTCAAGGTCTTCATCCTGCTCGAGTGGTTCAAGGAGGGCCACTCCGCCTACGAGACGGTCGGTTCGGCGAACACCTTCTACCCGAACGGCGCCTTCAAGTGCGACGGCCGCCCCATCACGACCGAGGGCTACCAGGTCAACGACCTCGCGGGTAAGACCGGCACCATGAACGTCGTGCGCGCCACCGGCCAGTCCGTCAACCAGGCCTTCGTGAACATGGCGTCCCGCGTCGACTTCTGCTCGATCTTCGACACGGCCTACGACTTGGGCATCACCGAGGACGGCGAGGTTCCCTCCCCCTACCCGGCCAACATCCTCGGCTCCGTGTCCGCCTCACCGCTCCAGATGGCGTCCGTGTTCGCGGCGATCGCGAACTCCGGCCAGCAGTGCACGCCGCAGTCCATCGAGTCCGTGACTGACCGCGACGAGAACGTCCTCAAGGAGTTTTCCGCGGACTGCAAGGAGGTCATCTCCCCCGACATCGCCAACAAGACAGCGGCCCTGCTGACCGCGTCCGCCGGCCAGTACTACACGTCCACGCGCCTGGGCGACGGGCGCCCCTTCGCCGCGAAGTCGGGCACCACCGACGGCCACGCCAACACGTGGCTGACGGGCTTCACTCCCTCGGTCGTGACGTCCGCGTGGGTGGGCCACGGCGCGAACTCCTCGCAGGAAGTCGGCGCTGTGACCATCAACGGCAAGTACTACGGCGAGATTTACGGTGAAACCTTCGTCGGCCAGAACATTTGGGCGCCCTACATGACGCAGGTCCTCGCCGGTACGCCCGTCGAGAACGTCTCCAGCGCGAACATCGGCGCCGCCACGACCCGCTCGAACCCGACTCCGAACCCCGCGCCCTCGGCCACGAGCAGCGGCAACTGATATGGCTTCCACGCTCACGACTGTCACCGCCTCGTCCCCCCGACGAGGCCGTGACCTCCTGCGCACGACGGGCGCGGTCATTGGGGGGCTGGGGCTCGCGGGGATTGCGGCGGGCGGAGCGGCGCTGGCGTGGGGCTCGGTTGAGCGCACCATGCCAACCTTGCGGCGTTACGACGTGCCGGTTGAGCGCGACGTTCCCGAGGTGACGATCCTCCAGATCGCCGACCTGCACCTCTTTGCGGGGCAGGAGTTCCTGCTGCGATTCCTCTCGGATGTTGCATCCTCTGAGCGATTCGACATGGTTGTGGCGACGGGCGACAACTTCGGGTCCATCGACGGACTCGAGTTGGTGATGGACGCCTACCGCCCATTCCTGTCGTATCCGGGTGCCTTCGTCCTGGGATCGAACGACTACTATTCGCCCATCGCGAAGCGGTGGAGCCGCTACCTGTCTCGATCAAAGCCCCACCCCGCGCGTGTGGTTCCTGACCTGCCGTACCTGCCAATGGTCCGCCATATGCGCAACGCCGGGTGGGTCGATCTGTCGAATGCGTCCGGCACGCTGTCGCTGCCCGGAGGGACCGTTTCTCTTCTGGGCACCGACGATGCGCATATTCAGCGTGACCGCCTGGTCGCCCCGGCCTCGTCGTGGAGCGAACCCGGGGCTCTGCGACTGGGGGTGACGCACGCGCCCTACACGCGCGTCGTCAATGCGCTCACCAGCGACGGGGCAGATCTGATCCTCGCTGGCCACACGCACGGCGGCCAGATCGGGATCCCGGGCATGGGTGCGATCATCACAAACTGCGACATTTCGCGGCGCTACGCCAAGGGCCTGAACCGGTGGGAGGCGCCCGACGGCTCCTCTACGTGGCTGCACGTTTCCGCGGGCCTGGGGACGTCGCCCTACGCCAAGGTGCGTATCGCGACGCGGCCCGAGGCCTCCCTCATCCACGTGCATCCCGCGTAGCGGGCGCTGCGAGGGACAGCCAACAGCCACACAACTGCGACGTGGCACACACTTCCCTCCGCTGGTTCATCTCGGTTTGGGATTTTCGGCGAGGTATGGCTATACTCGTACGGCACCGGGGTGTGGCGCAGCTTGGTAGCGCGCTTCGTTCGGGACGAAGAGGCCGTGGGTTCAAATCCCGCCACCCCGACGGTGAGTCGCCGGGACCGCAAGGTCCCGGCGATTTTATATGCGCATCGTCGAATCAACTGCCAGCTTGGATGCAAAGGGCGGGAACGATAGAGAGCAGCGATCCTACCCATCATCAGCACGGCCGCCGAGGCCCTGCGCGAACACGGCAACCACGTCCACAATGTAGAGGCCTGCGCCACAAATCTCTTCCACGTCATAAGCTTTGAGTGCATCCATTCTTACGACATCTAGGAGCACCCATGAAGCGTCGTCTTACTGCCGCCGCTCTCGTCCTCATTTTCCCGCTTAGCATGGCTGCCTGCGGGTCCCAGTCCACGGCTGACGCCTGCCAGGAACTCGCGACGGCACGCACCTCCGTTCACCAGTACTCGGCCGAACACTCGATTCTGGACATGCCTATCGATGAAGTCCCAGATCATCTGAAGAAGCTGCTGGACATGTACAGGGACGCCGGCAAGAAGGTCAGCAACAAGGAAGTCAAGGCTGCCTTCAACGACGTCCTCAAGGACCTCGACAAGCACGTTGAATTCTACAGGGACGACACTCCTACCACGTCGCCGGAATACGAGCAGAATGAGCAAGACATCGACGACCACGGAAAGGTACTGAAGAACCTCTGCGGGTTTACCTTGGACTGGTGAGCAGTTGCTGACGCGCACACCATGCCGGGAGGGGTGCCCGAGGTGGGTTAACCCCTCCCCGCGCCAGCCAGCAGGAGTACGCCGATTTCCTGACAAAGATGACTGGCATCTACAAGGAATCCGCACAGAAGGTCACCAACAAGGACGTGAAGACTGCCTTCATAGACGTCCTCGACGACCTCGACAAGCTGATTGGCCTACTGAATACCGACGAAAACGCGAGCGCGTCACCCGATTATGAGTCCATTCAGGACAGCATGGACACCCACGGGGAGGCACTGAACAACCTCTGCGGCTTCACGTGGGACCGGTAACCCAACGCTGGTAAGAGGCTCGCTCGGGGAAGACTCCACCGAGCAGCCCCTTGAGCGACACCGCACAGAGTGGTGCCACGGATCACCCAGTGACCATCCCACAGATTTTTCTCACACGATAGACTTTCTATCGTACCCATCGTCATCACACATAGGAGCACTCCCATGAAGCGTCGCATCATCGCCGCTGCCCTCGTCCTCGTCTTCCCATTCAGCATGGCCGCCTGCAGCTCGCAGTCCAAGACTGCCGCCTGCAAGGAGATCGAGAAGGCCCGCGACGCCGCCCTCGCCGAGTCGCAGAAGGGCAACATCGACTACACCGACGAGAAGGCTCTCAAGGACTATTTCAAGAAGGTCACCGACGTCTACAAGAAGTCGCTGAAGAAGGTCAAGAACAAGAAGGTCAAGAAGGCATACAAGGCTGTGCTCGATGACCTCGACAAGTACGTCGACCTGCTGACCAACTCGACCTTGTCCAACTCCTCTGATATCGAGACTGTCAGGGACGATCTCACCAAGCACGGCGAAGAGCTGAACAATCTCTGCGGTTTCAAATGGGACAAGTGACGCCTCGCTAGTACCATCCACACCGTGAGGAGGGAGCCCCAGCGGCTCCCTCCTTTCGCATCCTGACCCAGTGCGGGCAGCGCCCCTGGCCCACACTTCTTCATGACGATAGACTTTTCAGGCGTTCATCGTCACACATCAAGGAGTACCCATGACGCGCCGCCTTGCAGCCGCAGCCCTCGTTCTTCTCCTCCCGATCGGCATGGCCGCCTGCAGCTCCCAGTCCAAAGCCGACGCCTGTGCAGAGATCGAGAAGGCCCGCAACGCTGTTCTGGAGCAGTCCGATTCCCTGGATTCGACAACCGACGCTGACGATTTCAGAAGCAAGATGGATCTCTTCGTGGGCATCTACAAGGACGCCGCCAACAATGTGTCCAACAAGGAGGTGTCGGCGGCGTACAAGGATGTGCTTGCCGACCTCGATAAGATCAACGAGGCGATGGGCGCTGAAACGTTCGATTACTATTCCGACGAGATGCTGGCCCTCACGCAGGATCTGACCGAGCACGGTGACAAGCTCAACGAGCTATGCGGCTTCTCATGGGATCGATGACGCTCCGCTGACAGTCTCGCTATCCACGCCCAGGCGCTGTCGACCACCTCGACATGGCGGATAGCCGCAGCATGAGAGGGCCTGTACCGCGTCTGCGAAAGACGATAGACTCTCGGCGTACCGTCATCACAGCCCCTAGGAACGCTCTCATGAAACGGCGCATTCTCGCAGCTACTCTCGTTCTCCTCTTCCCGCTCGGCATGGCCGCCTGCGGCTCCCAATCCAAGGCGGCCGCCTGTCGCGAAATCGACAATGCTGTGACTAGCGCCAACAAGCAGGCGGAAAAGAAAGGGCAGACCACCAGCAGAGATCCGAAGGTCCTCAGGGACCGGATGGCTGACCTGACATCTTCCTACAAGAAGGCCTCAAAAAAGGTCAAGAACAAGAAGGTTAAGCCTGTTTTTCAGAGCTTTATCGCTGACATGGAGAGGATCATCGAGCTCTACGACGACGGCGATACCATGTTCTCTTCCAAGGAGTTCGACAGTGCCATGACAGACATGGAGAATCACGGGAAGAAACTCAGCGACCTGTGCGGCTTCGGATGGGACATTGGAAGCTGACGCGCCAATGACGACGCCGTCGAGTCTATCGGAAGGGACAATCCGAGGCCTGCAACCTGCATTGGGATTTCAATAACTAGCAGTCAGTAGACGCACGCAGCATCACCTGCTTTTTTGAAACGCGGTAAGCTGTCACTGCTTCAACCCACATCACATCAAGGAGTATTCCCATGAAGCGTCGCATCGCTGCAGCCCTTCTCGTCACCCTGCTTCCCCTCGGCATGGCCGCCTGTGGATCTCAGTCCAAGGCCGACGCCTGCAAGGAGGTCCAGGGCGCTGCCACCAAGGTCGTCGAGGACTTCTCTGCCTCCAGCGCGGCACTGACGGACCCGCAGGCGCTGAAGGATCAGATGGCCAAGACTGCCGATACCTTCAGGGAAGCCGCCAAGAAGGTCAGCAACAAGGAGGTCAAGGACGTTCTTGATCCCTACGTGGAGTCCCTGGACAAGCTCAAGGACATGGATCCCGCCGGCGCAATGAGCGGCGACACGGAATACTCCGCCGCCGTGAGCGATGCCTCCACGAAGGCGAACGCGCTCGCCTCCCTGTGCGGCATCAGCAACGGCCTCAACAAGTGACACCGCTAACGTCGTCAGGCGTGTGAGGGAGGGATGACCCAATGGGTCATCCCTCCCTCACGTGTGTCGCCCGCTGCCCGACCTGTTAGTGCGGGCGGCACCCGGCCCAGCCACGGCCTCGTCATTCCAGGCCCGAGCGCACACACTGCCCCTCACCGATGAGGGCACCACTTCGCGCCTGTCTCATCGCGCCCCGGGTCTTGAGTCTGCCAGGTGACTATCACTAAACTAAGGGTATGCACAGTGCCGCGCCGACCACACGCCCCGCCTCCGCACGCGCCCCGAAGACATCCCAGGGCAACACGCGCGGGCGCACCCACAAGCACCCACAGACGCGGCAGCACAAGAGTTCCCGCATGCGCGAATTACAGCGCAAGGGCTGGATCTCCGACCAGCACGGCGCATGGACGATGATGGCCCTCCCACCGCTGCTCGGATGGGCACTGTCCCTGACCTTCGTATGGATGGTCGTCCTCATGCTGGTGGCGTGGGCGATGGCGTTCCAGTTGTTCTCGGCCGTGTGCCTGTGGGTCAAGACTCCCGCCAAGCGCCGCGGTCGCATCGTGCCCGCGATCCTGACCTACAGCGTCCTCGCAGCCGTTCCCGGCATCACCCTCCTGGCGATGCGCCCGCAGCTACTGTGGTGGGCAATCGCGTTCGCTCCCTTAGCCTCGTCCGCACTCTTCCTCGTCTGGAAGGGGCGCGAACGCTCCCTGGGTGCCCGCGCGGCCTCGATTCTGGCGGGCGGCATCATGGGTCCCGTCGCTTTCTCGCTGGCGACAGCAGATGGCTCGCCGACGGCGGTGACCCCGCACGCGTGGGCAGCATGCACGGTGTTCACGCTGCACTATGTTGGCACGGTGCCGCTGGTGCGCTCGATGATCCGTGGCCGCAAGGACTCGCGCTGGGCCACGGGGGCGGTACTGTTTCACGCTTGTTGCACGCTCGGCGTGACCGCAGCGTGGTGGTTCGGCGCGCTATCGATGTGGCCCGTTCTCGTGTGGGTGTGCCTGACGGCGCGCGCGTGGGTGATGCCGACGCTGAGCCGAACCCGCCAGCGTCCCCTCTCCCCCAGGTTGATCGGCTTCACCGAGATCGCTTGGTCGGCTCTGCTGTTCGTGGTGTTGCTGGTCCCGTAACCGCATCCGCCTCCTGCGTGGGCGTGTCCGACTGATCGGGCGCGCCCACGCGTTAACAGGTACCTACGCACCGATGTCGTGGGTTCGCGCGAACTCGGCGGCTACCGAATAGAAGAGGTCATTCTGCTCGCGGCTGCCCACGGAGACGCGCACGCCTTCGCGGAACGGGCGCACGATGAGGCCGACGCGGGCACATTCGTCGACGAGGCCGTAGACGCTTCCGCGGAGCAGGTAGAAGTTCGACTGTGTGTCGGGGATATCGTATCCGAGGTCGCGCAGGGCGGGAACGATACGTTCGCGTTCAGCGACGATGGCGGCAACCGCGCGCTGAACACCCTCGGCGTCTGCGAGCGAGGCCAGGGCGGAGGCGAGCGCAAGGGAGTTGACGCCGAAGGGCACGAGGAGGGACTGAATCGCGCCGATGACCTCGGCATCGCCGATCGCGTAGCCGACGCGCACGCCAGCCAGGGAGTGTGCCTTGGAGAAGGTCCGCATGACAACAACGTTGGGGTGGGTCTCGATGAGCGGGACTGCGGTGCGCACGCCGGGTTTGGTCGCAAAATCGATGTAGGCTTCGTCGACGATGATCATGACGTCGTCGGGAACGTCCGCGACGAAGGCGGCGATGTCCTCGTAGGTCAGGGCAGGACCCGTCGGGTTGTTAGGCGAGCACACGATGACCGCGACAGTGTCGGCCGTGATGGCCGCGCGCATCGCGACGAGGTCGTGGCTGCCATCCGGGAGGAGTGGCACGGGAACGGGGTCGGCCCCCACGGTCGGGACGGCGATCGGGTAGGACTCGAAGGAGCGCCAGGGGAAGACGACCTGGGTGCCCGGCTGGCACACGGCCGACAGTGCGGCCACGAGGATCGCCGAGGAGCCGGTGCCGACGCACACCTGGTCGGCGCCGACGCCGAAGCGGTTCCCGAGGGCCTGGCGCAGGGGCGCGGCGGTCAGGTCGGGGTAGCGGTTGATCGTCTGAAGTTCGCGAGCGATCGCCTCCAAGACGGCGGGGCTGGGCGGGGTCGGCATCTCATTGGATGAGATTTTGACGGCGTCGGGCGCCGACTTGCTGGGCTTGTAACGTGGCAGGGACAAAACGGCAGGTCGAAAGCGCAAGTTAGTCATGCGTGTAGTCCTATCCCATGGGGGTGCGCCATGCAAGCAACGTCCCACTGCGCAAGAATGAACAAATGGATTTCATTGCTCGATTAGTTGCCACGATGGCCGGACTGTGGGTCACGACCCTCCTTGTTCCGTCGATCTCCATCACGTCGACGACGGCATCGGAGACCGTCATTGCCCTGGCGGTCATCGCCTTCGTGTTCACCCTGGTGAACTCGATTATCAAGCCCGTCATCAAGACGCTGGCGTTCCCTCTGTACCTCCTCACGTTCGGTCTGTTTGCGCTGGTGACCAACTCGCTGCTCTTCGCGCTGACGGGCTGGCTGTCCACGTCGCTGGGCATTCCCATGACGACGGGCGGATTCCTGTCCTGCCTGGCGGGCGCGGTTATCACGTCGCTGGTTGCCTCCGTCGTGTCGGGCGTCCTGCGGGACAAGAAGGCCGACCGCGACTGAGCTGGCTTCCCCTTTCTCGAGGCGCATCACTTGTCGGTGATGCGCCTCGTTTGGTAGTGGTGGATCGTGGTCTGGGTGCGCTCGGTGAGGCCGAGCGCGTGGGTGCGGCGGGCCTCGGCGACCGCGAGTGCGCCAAGGCCCGGGTCGGACGAGGCCGTGGCTGCGCTCAGGGAGCTCCTGATCTCGTCGACGTAGACGGAGGCGGAGTGTGAGCACGGGACGGGGTCGGAGACGTCGCACGTGGCCTCGTAGTCGCGGAACATGACGGTGGTGACGTTATCCCCCTGTGTGGCGTAGCCGTCGAGGCCGGGGACGATGTCGCCAGAGTTCTCGTAGGACAGGACGGGTACGTCGGCGGGGGCGATGGTGGCCGTTGGGGATCCGGCGGTGACGACGGAGACGACGTTGTAGCGGGAGCGTACGTCCGGGTTTGCGGCGAGTTGGGCGGCCATGATGCCGCCTTGGGAGTGTCCGGCGAATTCGACGGCTTCGCCCGGCGCGATGCCCGCGTCATCCATCGCCTCCTGGATGGCGTAGAGCTGGTCGGAAGCCATGCCGCCCACGCCCTGGAAGTTGGTGAGCATGTCCTGCGGGCCTTTCTTCCCAGCGCCGAAGGACTGCGTGCCGCGGATATCGACGGTCCACGAGCGCGTCTGCGTCCCGTCCTCCCCCGTCGTGACGTGCTCCTCGATGGCGATCTCGCCGTTGTTGGCGTCGCCGCCGTGCATGTCGACGATGTGCTCGATGAGGTCGGCGCTGGTCGGCGCCCCCTCGTAGTGGGTGTCGGGTGCAGCGTCCGGCATCGACGCCAGCGTCGTGGCCTTTCGTTCTTGAAACCTATCGGGCGATAGCCACAGTCCGATCCCGCCAGCGTGGACGCGCGTATGTCCGTCGGCTGCCTTGATTGCGACCCCGTAGCTCGGTCCGCTCCCGAGTCCGCAAGCAGTAAGTCCCAGCACCGTCAGTGCCGCCAAGCCCGAGGCCGGGGCCGTCGATGTGGAGTTGAGGTCCTGGCTGACGCCGAAGAATGAGAGGCCACGCGCAACGTTCCTGAATACGGGTACCGAGTTGACGTCGAGCGCGAAACGGCCGAGGTCACGCTGGAACTGCGCGCCCGACATGTCGTCCTTGTGCACGTAAAACAGGAGGCCGTCCATTCCGCTGTTCATCAGATCCCTGGTTCCCACAAACGATGCTGTGAAAGGGTTGAGTACCGTCGCCAACCAGGGAACCCCCAGGTTATTTGCCACGTCCTGTTGACTGTGAAAGAGGGCGCTCGACACCGCGCCCGCGAGGCCTCCCGTGGCATAGAACCTGGCCATGCCGAGCGGGGTAAGCTGCGGCCCCGATGCACTGCCGGGAAGAACTTCCCACACCGAGGCAAAGCTGTTTGCGTCGTCGTAGGTCAGGGCAGCATCACGCAGCTTCCACAGGAGATCATCGACAGCGGCACCCAGGTCATCCAGAGAACTCAGGGCGGTGTTGATCGCGCTGGTGACGCTGCTTGTATCGAAAGGGGCCAGGTCGACTTCCCACTGGGCGCAGGTGAGCGCGGCTTTGGATGGCTCGATCGCGAGCAGCTTCTCGTAGGTGAGCGCCGCGTGCGCGACGTTCAGTTCGTTCACGTCAACGCTGAAGGCACCGGAGGCAACCGTCACGTGACGATGAGGGTCAAAGGCCACGGTTACCGCCTCCCTAGCAAGTCATCACTGACCGAGGCTGCGGTAGAAGTCAAAACGGTGCCGTAGAGGTCTGCGAGGGCTACTGCCGTGTTGTATCCGTTCGCCACTGCGGCGGCAGTGCTCACGAGGAATGCGGTGGCGTTTGCCTCAAGGGTGGGTACGGCGTCCAGAGCCGCCTGAATATCGTCGAGGACTCCCTGGGCCTGAGCCACGACCTCGTCTTTACGCAAGCGGTAGGAATCGCCTCCCGTGCCCGTCCACTGCGGGCAGGAGGACCCCCTGAGCGCGCATCGCAGAGCATCGACGAGGGCGTAGGCACTATTAAGGGACACGGAAACGGCGGCTGTATCGATAGGCATGGGGACTCCCTTCAGCGGAAGCGGTGTTGTTACAGGACGCACGCTACGCCCGAGGCCGTGGCTGGTTCTACCCGCACGGACAGCCCTGTGGATAGCGGGCGACACGAACTACCCCCTGTGGATAGACGCCGCCCGCGTTGGTCTGTGGATATCTCACGGAGTCACCGGCACGAATGCGGAGGCGACCCCCGCACCCAGCCCCGGCCTCGTACGTTATCCACGCCACGAATCGCCGAGCGGACTCGATATCCCGAAGGCCCCTCGTTCTGGGAAGATAGGGGTATGAGCGACACGATGACACTCTTCTCCACTGCCCACGGCTATTCGGACCTGGCGGGCGGGGGTGAACCGCTCAGCCCACTGGACGGCCGCTACCGCGCGGTCGCCGCGCCCCTGGCGAACTACCTGTCCGAGGCGGGCCTGAACCGCGCGCGCGTGCACGTCGAGATCGAGTGGCTGATTTTCCTGCTCGACAACTCGGTTCTGCCGGGCGCGCCCACGCTGACCGATGCCGAGCGCGACTACCTGCGCGCCCTCACGCGCGACTTCGGCGCCGACCACATCAAGCGCCTGGGCGAGTTCGAGGCGGTTACCCGCCACGACGTCAAGGCCGTCGAGTACCTGATCGGCGAATATCTGGAGGCGGCCTCCTCCGTTCTGGGCGAGGGCACGTCCCTGCCGTCCCTGCGCGAGGTCGTCCATATCTTCTGCACCTCTGAGGACATCAATAACCTGGCGTACGCGCTGACGATCAAGGCGGCGACCGAGCAGGTGTGGCTGCCCGCGATCCGCGCACTCCTGGATCGGCTGCGCGGCTTGGCTGAGGCCGGGGCGGCCGTCCCTATGCTGGCGCACACGCATGGCCAGCCGGCGACCCCCGTGACGGTCGGCAAGGAGATGGCGGTGTTCGCGCACCGCCTGTCGCGCCAGATCACGCGCGTCGAGGCCACTCAGTACCTGGGCAAGATCAACGGCGCGACGGGCACGTGGGCCGCGCACGTCGTCTCGGTGCCGGGCGCGGATTGGCCGACGCTGGCCCGCTCCTTCGTGGAGGGCCTGGGCCTGACGTGGAACCCGCTGACCACGCAGATCGAGTCGCACGACTGGCAGGCCGAGCTGTACGCGGACGTGGCGCGCGCTGGCCGCATCGCCCACAACCTGGCGACGGACGCGTGGACCTACATTTCGATGGATTACTTCCACCAGAACCTGGCGGCGCAGGGCTCGACGGGCTCGTCGACGATGCCGCACAAGGTCAATCCGATCCGCTTCGAGAACGCGGAGGCGAACCTGGAGGTGTCGAACGCGCTGCTGGATTCCCTGGGCGCGACGCTGGTGACCAGCCGCATGCAGCGCGACCTGACGGATTCGACGACGCAGCGCAACGTGGGCGTCGCGTTCGGTCACGCGGTGCTGGCCTACGACAACCTGGTGCGCGGCCTGGATGGCATCGAGATCAACGCGGCTCGTATGGCCCGCGACCTGGATGCGAATTGGGCGGTGCTCGGCGAGGCCGTCCAGCAGGCGATGCGCGCCGCCGCGATCGCGGGCGCGACCGGCATGGCGAACCCGTACGAGCGCCTCAAGGAGCTGACGCGCGGCCACGAGGTGGGCGCGGAAGACATGCGTGAGTTCATCGCGGGCCTGGGTCTGCCGGCCGAGGTGGAGGAGCGCCTCCTGGCGCTGACCCCCGCGACCTACATCGGCCTGTCCGAGCGCCTGGCGCGCTGGGAGGCCTGAGCTCTATCGGTTGGGGCGGCGGGTGCGCGGTTGGTCCGCGCCTCGCCGCCTTTCCCGTTTCTGCCCTGTATCGACGAGGCCGGGGCGGGCAGGGCGAACGCAGTGACGCTGGGCGGACTCTACGAGCCCGACTGGGCGCCGCTCTGGGCACCGGATTGTGGGGTGACGTGAGCACCCGGTGTCAGCGTAGGAACCGGATGCAGATCCGGGTTCGTGTTGTCGCTGATCGTCACGCGCATACCCGGGAACGCCTCCTCCACCGACGGCAGGACGAACTGACCGGGATCATCCAGAGGCTTATCCGTCGGCAAACACGCGGAACGCGACCTCACGGCGATAGAGTCCTCCGAAAACTTGAACTCGGCAAGGCCACCATAGTTGTCGATCAGCTGAATACCCCGAGTAGCATCCCTATCGATTTGCTTGTCAACCTGCACAGACACCGCCCAATCGGGCTTGTTTTCTGTCACCAGTTTCTCGAGTCGCTCAAAGGACATCGACGGAGCCACCGTGGTGTAGCCAACCAGGCGATACCCCTGGATATCACCACTGCCACACACCTGCATGTACGGCAGGCCCATCACCGTCAGCTCACCACCTGTCTCGGCGGCCACCTGCACGGCCATACTCGATATCTCCAGCAGCTGACGGCTCGCGTACTCTTCAATGCTCACACGCTCAGGAAAGGGAACGAACTCAGCATCGCGCGACTTTGCCGCATGACACCCACCCAACACGGCCACCACCACGACGCACCACGCACCCACGCGCACTGGAGTCCGTTTCTTTGCCATGCTCATTCCCCCGTCTGTACTCCGGACTGAACCCCCGACTGTGATCGCAACTCAGGATTCTCACCGCCGTTATCATCAAAGGCTTGCACGATTGTCAGATTTGGAAACATCTCTTCGGGGCTAGGGAGCGGATAGGACGACCGCGGGACGTCCGGATCGAGAGGCTGGGACGGGAACATACACCCCGAATATAAACTAATGATAATACGGCCCTGAGCCTCGTGGTGATAGAAAATCAGACTATTCCCGTAGCCATCCCCGACAGCAACAGTGCGAGAGTTGAGTTTATCTCTGCGTACCGGATCCCACGAATAGCCGAAGCCGTTGCGCTGCGCCCCCTCAACGACCATCCGACGCAAATCCTCATAATCGATCGCAGGAATAACCATCGAATCCCAATGGATATCCATATCGGTCGTATCCTCCGTCAAGCAACCGTCGACTCGATTCTTGCCGTCCATAGCTACCGCGCCACCGGACTTGACGACGACCTCCTCGATGATGCCCAGATACCGGGGCAGGGTATCCCTGATGTGAACCTCCGTCGTCTGCCCCTCAGAGATAGGTATGCTCCCACTGCCGCGCCCAAAATACAGGTCAGCATCGTCCGCTGGGATCGGAATACACGCCGCCAGAAGCAGCGAGGCACAGGCGGCCGTGGCTGCCATCATCCACCGAGAACTCATGCCATCACTCCCCCGACTGAGCGCCGCTCTGGGCGTCAGGCTGTGGGTCGGCTTGGGCACCGAGGGTGAGCGTGGGAAGGGGGTGCAGATCCGGGTTCGTGTTGTCGCTGATCGTCACGTGCATGCCCGGGAACGCCTCCTCCACCGACGGCAGGACGAACTGACCGGGATCATCCAGAGGCTTATCCGTCGGCAAACACGCGGAGCGAGAACTCATGACAATGTCATTCTCCGAGTACTTCAACTTTACAGAATTACCCTCACGATCATTGAGGTAGATATTCCTGGTCCCATCCTTCTGATACTCGTTCTGCACCCACACTACCGTCACCCCATCACGATGGTGGGCCTTCACAAGCTCCTCAAGCCGGTCAAAAGAAATCGACGGAGCCACCGTGGTGAAACCACGCAGACGATACCCCTGCGTCTGCCCCACACCACACGTCTGGACATACGGCAGACCAACAACCCGCAGTTCCCCGTCACTCTCAGCAGCCACCTGCCCAGCCATACGCGACACCTCCGCCACGTTGTGCCCCATGTATTCTTCCAGGCTCTGACGCTCACCAAATGGCACAGGCCCACCCTGGCGCGGAATCCACACCTGACTCACAACAACAGCCATCACCGCAGCCGCGACAAAACCGGCACCCACCACAGTCCGCTTCTTCACCACCGTCAACTCCCAGACTGCCCACCACCGGGCTTCGCCTGGCGGAATACCGTTGCGTTCTCGCTGCCGTCCTCTCCAAAGGCCTCAACAAGCGTCACGTCCGGCAACAACTCCTGCACCGCGGGGACGTGGAAGTACCCATTGCGATAATTGGGCTTCTCAGCAGGCCGACACCCCGAGGAAATACTGACGGAAATAACGTCATTATCAAAGTGAAGGAACTCAATCGAGGAGCCGTCCGAATCCGTGACCTGAACACGTCGTTTCTTGAGTTTGTCTACGGGCTCCGGATCTGACGAGTAGTCGAAACCGTTACGCTGAGCCCCCTCCCACACCGCTCGACGCAGATCCTCAAAGTCAATCAGCGGAATAAACAAGCGCCCAAAACTAATACGGTAGAGGTTATCGCCCTGTTCCCCGCAAGCACTACTCCGACTCTCTTCAGCTGTACCGACCGTCCCGCCAGCTTCCAATGCAACGTCCTCAACGATGTCTGCGTAGCGCGGGAGCGTCTCCTTGAGATACGCCTCCATGGTTTGGCGCTCCAACATGGGAACGTTCCCCTCGTTGTACCCAAAGTAAGCGTCGGCATCATCCGACAGGCACGACGTCACGAGGAAAGGCAGAGAGACAACCGCAAGACAGAACAGCATCTTCTGTCTCATCACCGCTCCTTAGTCCCCGCAATCACTGCACCAAGGTCATTCAGTGCATTATTTTGTTTATTGTCATCATCTGGTGCCACAAAGTACATGGAGTGATTGGCATAGGGATCTCCCTCACCTGCCGTATACCCTCGCGCGCCAGTCGCATCTCCTGACAAATGCCCAATACCTTCGAGGTCCCTGGGATCCCAACCGAAGTTCCAGTACGACCCCTTTCCCAGGACCCCATCAAGATGGGGAATCCCCGACACCCAGACATGCTCTTTGTCAACACCAAGGGTTTCCACGGAATACACACCCGCACCCGGAGATCCCGTATACACGAAGTCATCAACAATGCCCTCTCCAATATCACGCATTGCGAAGCCTCCTGTCGTGGACCCGTAAGAATGCGTAATCGCGCTTTGATGCACGTCCATTCCCCTCTCTGAACGCCACGTGTGTATGCCCGTCATGAAGTTCCTAAGGGGTGCCGCCCCCGCCTCAGCACGGTCGGTGACCAAGACACTCAGATCAGCTCCCGCCTGAGGAGCGTGATAGTTCATCCAGGCAATGGTCGCAACCTTGCTCTCATCAATTTTTCCTTGCTCAGCCGCAGCAGCTCTCAGATTCTGGGCATAGCCAACATTCAGACCAGCGGAATCACGGCAATTGGTGGTCCTTCCCGGAACGAGCGTAGCGACATGGTCCGCATGATCGACGTCTCCGATGGCAAGAGCAGCACGGACGTTTTCTCCTGGCGCGCCTGGCTGCAACGCAACGAGCGTCACGTCATCGTCTCTCAGCTGGTCGCGAAGAGCTCTCAGATCCTGTAGACGCTTCCAAGCGTCGTCCTTCTGCTTTATGAGAGTATTGAGGTGCATCGGGCTTCCAGCACCCGTCCTGATCGCAGTGTTGACAGCCTCCTCTAGGCGCCCATACTCGTTCTCAGCCTCCCCCAACAACCCAGCTCCTGGAATATGCTCTCCCGCCAGATTCTTGGGTCCAAGAAGCGCAAGCTCGTTTGCCTTCGCCCGCGTTGCCATGTCGATGCCGTCCAGATTCCCGTACTTTTCAGGGTCCCTATTGATGAGCGCCGAGCGTTCAAACTCGGAGAGCAAACCCCACCAGGCAGACACTTCCTCTGGACTCCACGAGGGGTCGGCGTCATTGGCCAGGCCTGCGGATTCGGAGTGGCGTCCCTCGGACATGACGTACTCACCGTTGGCCAGGGCCTTGTACCTGGGTCCCACGATGTCCTCTGCTTCAGTTGCAATCATGAGCGCGTCAGCAACGGCGTTACGTAGATCATCAAATTTACACAGCAGCACCAAGGTCTTGTCGCTTTCGGGCAAGTCCAGCTTCGCTTGGCCAGATTCGCTGATCGTGGCACCGATCTCTGCCGCAACCTCCCACGCGGACTCCCTCTTTGCGACGACGCGACTCACGTACCCGTGCAGCTCCGCAGTCGCCAGCGCATATTCGGTGAGTTCGTTGATGCGCGAGTCCAGCCTGTCCTGGATCGCGGAGAGCTGCTGACGCATCTGGTCCGGCCCCTGCCCCTCGGATCGGATGTCATTCGCGGCATACTCAAGGTCGTCAACAATCTCGCGCGCGGTGCGTAGCGCGTCCTCGATTGTCTGCTGCGCCTCGTTCACATAGTCGCTGCGCCATTCTTGGATATCGGCCCAGGTCACCGTCATTGTGCCACCCTCATCTCTGCCAGGTCAGCACCGGTCAGCCCTCTCCTGCCGTGCGGGGTGACGTCGAAGGACACAGCAGAATCGTTCTCATTGGCCGCGTAGGCGTGTATCGAGTCATTCACGGAGGCAGAATAGTCGCGCAGATCCCGGATAATGGTGCTGACGTTAGAGTCGATTTTGTCAGCCGCGGCGTGCCCCCGCGTCGCCAGTTCTCCCCCGCCAAGCGCGGATGACAAGAAGCCCCCCGCCGTCGCGACCGTCACCGGCTCCAGGTCGTCAGCGCTTCCATTCGTGCGGTCGCGCAGGACTTCGAGGTCCCCCTCTTCGATAATCAGATCGCCAGCCATGCGGTCCTCCTTGCCCACATCATCAACAGTGATACAGGAGACACTACCAAGGGGTCGCAGATCGGGCAAGAGTGTTATACAACAACCACAAGTGGGCTACGGCCTCCAGGCGGGGTCACAGTCGGGCGCGCCATAGCGCGCGTACAGCTCATCGGGGCGCGCGATCTCGTCTTCGAATCCCAGCGCCGTCATGTCAACAACCACCTCGGTCTGAGCGCCGGGAGCTCCCACATGTTTCCCATCGGAGCGGTCATCATCGGCATGAACACCGTCTCGACCCAAGAGGATGCGGGCACGCACACTCACGGGAGCCATCTCGGGATTGTTCCACGCCGCAGCGGTGACGGCGTCCAGCGCCTGGGCCGCAATCTCGATGTTTGTCAGCTCATCCGACGCCGGGGCGACCACGTCGATCGACACCAGGGAGGGGCGCCCGAAGCCCTCGCCGACCTCCACGTTGACGACGCGGCGCTCACCGGCCGTGCGCTCACCGGCCACCTGTTCACCGAAGTCAGCCCCGGCCTCGTCAATGAACGTCTCCGGGAAGGCGGCCTCCAGTGCCGAGGAAACCAGCTCCACGAAGCGCTGCGTGCGTCCGGTTCCCCTCGTCGAGGCCAGCGCCCGCCAGGCGATGCCGGCGCCAATCGCGCCCACGCCGAGCGCGCCGATCACGAGGGGCCCGGCGATCTGCGGGAGCTGACCGCGCAGGCCGGACGCGGCGGCCTTGTTGACAGGGGTCGAGACGCGCATCCAGCGGCGCACCTCGCGCAGGGGGGCGTGATGCTCGTTCATGAGCGGTCCTTTCTGAAGGGGACGAGAGCGCGCAGCGCGGTGCCGAACGCAAAGGTGCGGCGACGCCGGGCGCGGGCGACGCGCGGTAGGCGCGGCACCGTGGTCACGTAGTCCATGGGATAGGTGGCAGCCGCGTACGCGCCGCCTCGCTCGAGCGCGGCAACCGTGTCCCACGCAGCCTCGGCGGTGGGGGTCAGGATGTCCTGCCAGATCTCGTAATGCATGACGCGCGTGGCCTCCCCCGGCGTGGGCAGGAAATCCTGCAATGCCGCCATCGTCGAGGCCAACCGGCCCCACGGGGTCACGCGCACCTTGCGCTCGAGGAGTCGCACGGTCTCCGTGTAGGTCGACGACGAGTGCGCGTAGTAGAGGGGGCGGGTCCGAGGCCGCACGAGGCTCCGTCCGACGGTGACGCGCCGGTCGGGGGCACGGTCGGGCGAGCCGTCGAGGCTCGGCATGACGTCCTGGTCATGGTTGACGGCCACGGTCACCACATCGGGACGCACGCGGATGCGGCGGTTAGGGCCACCCGTGGACAGGATGCCCGCGACGTTGACCCCGGCCTCGTGCGGTGGGACCGAGGCGAGGGCGGCGGCGACGACCCCGCCCTGGGAGTGGCCGCAGATGAGGACGGGTTCGACCGACCAGCGTTTCGCAGGGACGCCGTCGCGTGCCATGGCGGCGTGCAGGGCGCGAACGACGCCCACCGTCATCGAGCTTTCCAGGCCGAGCATGAGACGGATGTTCGTTTCGATGTCGGCCGGGTTGTTCGTCGAACGGAAGGCCATGGACTCGGTACCAACCAGGGAGAGGAGCCATCGGCGGGCCTCACCCTCGCCGACGCGCGTGATCTTGACGGCGGGACCGATCGTGCGCGACCAGTAGAGCTCGTCGATGTCGGCGCACATGTCGGACAGGATCGCGGGGGCGTCCACTCGGCGGATCTGCGCCTCAGGGTGGCCGGGCAGCGGATCCTGGAAGGCTGGGTCGGCCTCGGAGTCGCGCAGGAGGTTCACGTGGACTTCGCCGCCGCGCAGCGCGCCCACCGCCGTGCCGACCGTGAGCATGCCCGTCATGAGGGCGTCGTATCCGCGCCTGGGGATGAGGGGAATCATGCGGGCCATGCGCCCATCCCTGTCGGCACCGACCGCGATGACCGCGTTCGCCCACACGCGCCCGACGCTCGCGGTGCGGCGCGCCACGTGCGCGAGGGACCGGATAAGAAGAGTGTCCAGGCCCGGCGTATCGAAGAAGATGCGCTGGGACTTTTCAGAGATCGCCGTGCCCATGTCATCGGAGGCGCGGCGCGCACGGGTGCGCAGCTGGCCGGGCAGCGCGGGGATTTCGGCGAGGCTACCGACGGCGACGGTTGCTGCGAGGGCGGGGACAATGGGGGCGACTTTGAGGCGTAAGTACAGGCCGGAATAGGCCTGGGGAACGCGGCGGATCGCACGATAGCGTCGGCGCGAGCGTCGCTTCATGTCCCCTCCTAGCGGTCCGTCCTGACTCCACCCTACGGGGGTTTGCGAGTTGGGCGCGAGGGGAGGTGACCCCATGAACGAAACTCACCCTTGACACCTATACCCCCTAGGGGTACTATCACTTCTATGAGCACCGAGCACGGCTACCACGGCAACACCGAGAACCACCTCGCGCGCCTGCGCCGCATCGAGGGTCAGGTGCGCGGCCTACAGCGCATGATCTCGCAGGGCGAGTACTGCATCGACATTCTCACGCAGGTCTCCGCCGTCAAGTCGGCCATCGACTCCGTCGCGGTCAACCTGCTCAAAGACCACATGAACCACTGCGTCGTCACGGCGGCGCGCGAATCCGACGAGGCCGCGCAGGCCAAAGTCGACGAGGCGGCCGCGGCCATCGCGCGCCTCATCAAGTCCTAACCACAAGGAGACACCATGACCACCGAAATCGATCGCACCATCGAGCTGTCCGTCGACGGCATGACCTGCGGCCACTGCGTGATGAGCGTCAGCGAAGAGCTGAGCGAGATCCCCGGCGTCAAGAACGTCGACGTCATCCTCAACTCGGGCGCCACCTCCAAGGTGACCGTCCTGACCGACACCCCCCTGGACGACGCGGCGCTGAGCGACGCGGTGTCCGAGGCCGGCTTCACGCTCGTCGGAATCTCGCGCGACTTCTGAGGACTTCCACGCCTCACCGACGAGGCCGGGGCACCTTTCCCGGCCTCGTTTCCTTTCGCTTGTTACATACCCCCGGAGGGTACCAATGTCCACTGATTCCATGACGCACGACCACACAGCTACCGCCTCTTCGCACGGGGCATCCCAGGCCTCGTCCCCCACCCCCCAGGTCGGCGAGGGCACCCGCGCCCACGCCGCCGACCTGCGCGCTCGCCTCATCGTCTCCGCGCCCCTCGGCATCCTCGCGATGCTCCTGTCGATGGTGCCCGCCTGGCAGTTCACGGGGTGGCAGTGGGTCGTCGCGGCGGCCTCGATCCCGGTGGTCACGTGGGGCGCGTGGCCCTTCCACCGGGCGGCCTTCGCGGCGGGTCGCCACGGCTCGACGACGATGGACACGCTGGTCTCCCTCGGCGTCATCTCCTCGACGCTGTGGAGCTGGTGGGCGCTGCTGTGGGGCGGCGCCGGAGAGCTCGGCATGCGCATGCACATGAGCCTGATCCCGCGCGCGACGCACGCCGGCCACGCGGAGATCTACTTCGAGGGCGCGTGCATGATCGTCGTGTTCCTGCTGACGGGACGCTACATGGAGGCGCGCGCACGCTACCGCGCGGGCGACGCGCTGCGTTCGCTGCTGAGCATGGGCGCGAAGGAGGCGACGCTCGTGAGCGTCGACCCAGCGACCGGCGAGCGCTCCGAGAAGGTCGTGCCCGCCTCGTCCCTGCAGGTCGGCGACCTGTTCGCGGTGCGCCCGGGCGAGAAGGTGGCAACCGACGGCGTCATCGTCGAGGGTTCCTCCGCCCTGGACACCTCGCTCCTGACGGGCGAGTCCGTGCCCGTGGACGCCGCCCCCGGCGACGCGGTGACGGGTGCGACCGTCAACACGTGGGGGTCCCTGCTGGTGCGCGCCACGCGCGTCGGCTCGGACACGACGCTCGCGCAGAT
>CABKMZ010000009.1 GCA_902373545.1 uncultured Actinomyces sp.
CCCACGCCGCCCACGCCGCCACCTGCACTCCGGCCCACGCCGACACCTGCACTCCGGCCCACGCCGCCACCTGCACTCCGGCCCACGCCGACACCTGCACTCCGGCCCACTCCGACACCTCCCACACCCTTACATGCGAAGAGCCAGTAAACGGCCGGGGTCGCGTCAGCGACCCCGGCCGTTACGTCTGTGAGGGGAGCGGGCGTGCCTACCCCTTAGCGCGCCAAGGCCTCGGCGGGGAAATCTTGCGGGCGATCCGTGAAGATGCACGTGACGCCCCACGAGGCCAGCTCGCGGGCCTGCTCCACGTCGTTGACGGTCCACACGTTGACCTCGAAGCCGGCGTCGCGCATGGCGCGCACGTCAGACTCGGTGAGCCCCTCAACGCCAGGGTGGATCGCCGCGGCGCCGAGGGCGGTAGCGCCCTCACGCCACTCCTCGGAGGCGCGCTCGATGAGCCAGCCGAGCGCAACCGACGGGCAGGCCTCGTGGAAGGCCGCCAGCAGCTCGTGGTCGAAGGAGGACACGAGGAGGCGCGAGGGGACCTTGTCCCCGGCGAGCGTGACGGCCAGGGCCTCGATGAGGCGTTCGCGCAGGCGGTCGCCGCCCGCGCACGGCTTGATCTCCAGGTTCGCGCCCATCTGCTGAGCGTGCGCGAAGGCGAGCACGTCCGCGGCCTCGGGAATGCGCTCGAAGCGGTACGTGTCCGAGAACCAGCGGCCCGCGTCCAGTCGGCGGATGTCCGAGAACCCGAGCTGGTAGTAGGAGCCGGACCCCGTCGTCGTGCGATCCAGGGTGTCGTCATGGATGACGATCAGGGAGCCGTCACCCGTGACGTCCACGTCGAACTCGAACCAGCGGGCGCCGACCTCCATGGCCTTCGAAAACGCGGCGATCGTGTTCTCCGGCGCCAGGGAGGACGCGCCGCGGTGGGCGTAAATACGGGGGAAATCAGACATGATGGCTCCTAGCGTGCGGGGGGTGAGTATCGGTACCCCTTCACCATAGGTCGGGGTGCGATGTCGCGTTGAACGAGGAGGAATGCTCCGAAGCGGGTTCGAGTAGGACGGCCTCGTCGCGCTTCGACTGCAGGATGTTGGTGATGTAGGAGGCGAGGGCCTCCTCGCGCGGGACGTCGTGGCCGGCCTGCTGGGCCATGTACCAGCGGTGCTCGAGGTACTCGTGGTACAGCTGCGCGGGCTCCAGCTTGCCCGCCAGCTCGCGGGGAATCGCGCGGACGATGGGGGCGAAGACGTCGGTCAGCCACTCGTGGGCGGCCTCCTCCAGGGGAACGTCCTGCATGTCGTGGGTGGCGCGCCACACGTCGATGTCAGCGAGGAGGCGGCGGGCCTGATGCTCGCCGACGTCCATGCCCGTCAGGCGCATGAACTTGCGGTTGTGGTGTCCCGCGTCGACCACCTTGGGCTGAATGACGAGGTGCTCACCGGTGTCGTCCGAGGCCATGCGCAGCTCGGCCACGTCGAAGCCGAGGTCGTTGAGGCGACGGATACGGTCACTGACCAGATATTGGCGCTGGTCATTGGGCAAGTATTCTTCGGCGGTGACCTCGGTCCACAGCAGGTCGTACTGGGTGCGGATGCGGTCGCCCACGTCGATGGGGTCGGATTCCATCGGGAAGTAGCCGCCGGCCTGGAGGTCCATGAGTTCGCCGATGATGTTTGTGCGGGCCAGGTCAACGTCGTACTCGCGCTGGCCGGGGGTGAGCTTGGAGTGTAGCTCCCCGGTTTCGGCGTCCACGAGGTAGGCGGCGAACTCGCCGGCGTCGCGCCGAAACAGCGTGTTCGACAGGGAGACGTCGCCCCAGTAGAAGCCGATGAGGTGCAGTCGCACGAGCAGCAGCGCGAGCGCGTCGATGAGGCGCGTCGCGGTGTCCTCACGCATCGACAGGGAGAACAGTGCGCGGTAGGGGAGAGAGAACTGTAGGTGCTCGGTGATGAGCACCGCGTTGAGCTCTTCGCCGTCCGCTCCGACGCGGCCCGTGATGACCGCGACCGGGTCGACCGAGGGTGCGTCCAGGCGCGAGAGGTCGCGCAGCATGTCGTACTCGTGGTGGGCCACCGTCTCGCCGATCTCCTTGACGGCCAGAACGCGACCCGACAGGTTCACGAAGCGCACGACGTGGCGAGAGATGCCGCGGGGGAGCGCGGCGAGCAGGGAAGACGGCCACTCCTCCAGAGGAATGTCCCAAGGGAGGTCGAGGAGCGCGGGCTCGGCCGCGGCCGCCGTAATGTCCAAAGTCATGCCCTCATTCTCTCATCTCTCGCGGCTCCCGCATAGCCCGACAGTAGGTCAGGCACACTTCGCGGCGTACAACACGTGCGTGCGTCGGCGCGCCCACGAACGAGCCCCAGCCTCGTTCGGGAGATGAACGAACGAGGCTGGGGCTGCTAGGGGGGGGTGAGCGCTAGGCGTGCGTCACTCGGGCAGGCGAACGCCCGTGGCGGCCGAGAAGTTGTGCTGCTGGCCCTCGCGGATGCGCACGTACAGGACGCCGCCGCGGCCGGGGGCGGTGCGCGGGGGGACGCGCACGATCAGCTGCTTGGAGGTGCCTTCGGCGCCGGAGCCCAGGCCCTCGCCCTTCTCGTCGCCGACCAGGTGGCCGTACACGTAGGCGTCCGAGCCGAGCTCCTCCACGAAGTCAACCTCGACGGGGATGGTGCCCTTGACGGTCTCGTCGACGACCTCGAGGCCCTCGGGGCGGAAACCGATCTTGATCTTTCCGCCGTCTTCGGGGGTCAGGGCCGCGCGGGTGGCCTCCGACAGCGGCACGCGCGCCGGGCCGATCTTGGCCCACTCGCCGTCCACTGTGAAGGTGCCCAGGTTCATGGCGGGGGAGCCGATGAAGCCGGCGACGAACTCGTTGGCGGGACGCTCGTACATCTCCTGCGGGGTGCCGCACTGCTGGAGGAGACCGCCGGCGAGGACCGCAATGCGGTCGCCCATCGTCAGAGCCTCGGTCTGGTCGTGGGTGACGTACACGGTGGTGACGCCGAGCTCACGCTGCAGGGAGGCGATCTGCGTACGGGTCTGCACACGCAGCTTCGCGTCCAGGTTTGACAGCGGCTCGTCCATGAGGAACACCTGGGGCTTACGAACGATCGCGCGGCCCATGGCGACGCGCTGACGCTGGCCACCGGACATAGCCTTGGGCTTGCGGTCCAGGTAGGGCTCCAGGTCGAGGATCTTCGCGGCTTCTTCAACGCGCCTGTTGATCTCCTCCTTGGGCACGCCCGCGATCTTCAGGGCGAAGCCCATGTTTTCGCGCACGGACATGTGCGGGTAGAGCGCGTAGTTCTGGAAGACCATCGCGATGTCGCGGTTCTTCGGGGGAACGTCCGTGACGTCCTTGTCGCCGATGAGGATGCGGCCGCCGTTGACGTCCTCCAGGCCTGCGAGCATGCGCAGGGAGGTGGACTTACCGCAGCCGGAGGGGCCGACGAGGACGAGGAACTCACCGTCCGCAATGTCGAGGCACAGCTGGTCGACAGCAGGCTTATCGGCACCGGGGTAGATGCGGGACGCGTGATCGAAGGTTACGCTTGCCATGTTCAATTCCTTCCCACCGGCAGGTACGTGCCGGACGATCCGTTGTGGGGTGACCGTGGAGCGTCTTCGCCCACGGGGTGCGTGCCCGGATCTTTCCGTGCGTGCGACCAGCACTGAACCTATCACGGACGCCCGCGCGTGTACAGCCCGGGTCGGATGGTGGATCCGCTCGGTGGCGTTCGGGTGTGGGAGCCGCCTCGTTTTCCTTGCCGAGGCCGTGGTTTGGCCCGCAGGTGGGCGCGCGCCCGCGGTAGGACCGGTAGGCTGGGGGCGTGGAAGAAGGAAAGGACCTAGGAGGCTACCGACTGATCCGCCGGCTCGGAACGGGCGGCGCGGGTACGGTGTGGCTAGCTGAAGATGAGGGTGGCACGCGTGTCGCCCTCAAGGCGATGCACCCTGCGCTCGCAACGTCGGACGACTCTCGGGCGCGCCTCGAACGTGAGACTCGCACCGTTAACTCGGTGCGCTCTCCCTTCGTCGCGCACATCGTCGATGCGGAAATCGACGCGTCGCAGCCCTTCGTTGTCTCTGAGTATGTCGAAGGGCCGACCCTGGCGGAGATCCTGTCCTCCGGGCCGATTCCGCTGCGCGGCGTGGCCGCCCTGTCCTATCACCTGGCCTCGACGATCGCGGCCGTTCATCACGCCAACATCATTCACCGAGACATCAAGCCCTCGAACATCATCTGTTCGTCGCGCGGCCCCGTCCTCATCGACTTCGGCATTGCGATGGCGGTCGACGATCAGCACCTGACCCGCACCGGCCTCGTCTCCGGCTCGGCCGGCTACACAGCTCCAGAGCTCCTGCGAGGCAAGCCAGCCACCAAGGAATCCGACTGGTGGGCCTGGTGTGCGACCCTGCTGTCGTGCGCGACCGGGCGCCCGCCCTTCGGTAAGGGCGACGTTATGGCCACCATGATGCGCGTCATCGAAGGTGAGCCCGACCTGTCCGGCCTGCATCCCATGGTCGCCGACGCCCTCGGCGGTGGCCTGTCGGCCAACCCGGACCTTCGTCCCTCGCCGTCCCTGATCGTCGCGCACCTCATGAGCGCCGTTGGCTGGGCGCCCGGCGAGCTCGACTACGTCACCGTCAACTGGGCGCAGCTGCTCGACACCGGCGAGCGCACCCAGTCCATCAACTCTGAGCCGCAGGAAATCGCCGCTCCTCCGGAGTGGGAGGAGATGACCACCTCGCGCCCGGGCAGCGTCGGCGCGCGCGCCGTCACCTACCCGGTCCACCCGCGCCGCGACCCCTCGGAGTTCACGGCTGCCAACGATCACACCGAGCAGGTCGACACCGAATCTGTGTCCTGGGGGAAGGACGAGTGGGAGGATTCCGCAGCGGAAACGGTATGGGACGAGGCCGAGGAGGCCTCGGACACCGTCGATGACGAGGATTCCGCTTGGGACGGCGAGGACGAGGGCTGGGTTGAGTCCGAGGACGCCGAGGGCGAGGACTGGGACGAGTCGGACGAGGGTGAGGACTGGGACGAGGGCACTGAGGGCGAGTCGGCCGAGGAGCTGGGGCCCTACGATCGCGGCTCCCATTCGGGTCATCCTGGGCCTTACCCCGGCCGGGGAGCCTCGTACGCCGCGGCGAGCGGCGCCTACGCGCCCCTGACTGGCTCACTGTCCGGTCGCCCTGCCCCCATGGGAGCCCCGCGCTCCGGCTTGCCCGCCCCCACGGGAGCCCCGCGCTACGCGGTCCCCGGCGCATCGAGGGGACCGAACGCCGGCTCTCGTATTCAGGTGCGCCAGGAGGGGCAGCCGGTCTCATGGCAGCCCCGTTCACAGTCCGACCAGGACGCGGAACGCTCGAATCAGTCCTCTTTCTGGGGCGAGGGGGCCTGGATCTCCGGCGGAGTCGTCCTGGTGACGCTCGCGTCCCTGCCCCTTCTCTTTGGTCTGAGTGGCACGCTGATCGTCGGCGTCGCCCTGACCGCCTTCGGGCTGGTCGGCGCGATCGACCGCTGGCTGGAGAAGCGGCGCGCCGTGCACGGACCCAGGTCCAGCGACGATGCGGCCGTCATCGCCATGTCCCCCGTCCTGCTGGCACGATCGCTGGGCGCCACGATCGCAGCGCTCGCCGTCGGGGCGTTGCTTCCGTATTTGATCTGGATCATCGTCTCCTATGCTCACGACGGATCCGTCCAGTGGGGATGGCCCACGCAGATCGCCACCGCCCTGCGCGTACAGCGCAGTTCCTTCTGGTTGAGCGACCCCGCCGGCGCCATCATCGTCTGGGCCCTCGCGGCCGTGATGGTCGTGACAGCATGGCTCATGCCCTTCGCCTCCGACCTGCGCGTAGGTGTGTCCCGTTCGATGCGTTCGCTCATTCGCCCCGTCTGGGGTCGCGGCATCCTCGTGATCGTGTGCGTGGGCTTCCTACTCATCTCTTGGATGGTCGGTACGGGTGGCATGTCGCACTAGGCGAGTTGATGTGACCGCCGATAATCTTGCAATATTCAACTAAGTATGGAAGGTAAGGTCATGGCTCAGAAAAAGAACCCTGCCGTCGACCCCTTGCGCGCTAAAGCAGCTGATATGCGCCTGGCCCAGGAGCGCGCGGATCGCCGCGTGCGCATCGTCGTCATCTCCGTCGTCACCCTCGTCGTGCTGGGGATCGCGGGAGCCGTCGGTGCCGTCATCTGGCAGCAAAAGAGCGAGGAAAACACTGCTCGCAATGTCGATGCCTCCGAGGTCCTGGGCGTCTTCGCCGACGGGCGTCCGATTATCGTCAACGGCAACGGCGTGTCCGCCGAGCCTGACCCCAACCTGCCCACGCTCACCGAGTACTTCGACTACTCGTGCCACGCCTGTGCGGACGTCGACTCCATCCTTGGTGAGGACCTGACGACCTGGGCGTCTCAGGGCCACTACAACCTCGAGCTTCAGCCCGTCATCACCGTGGACATGGACTACCTCAAGCCCGCCACGGGCGCCTCCCTGGTCGTCGCCCAGAAGGCGCCGGACAAGTGGATCGAATTCCACCACGCGCTCCTGGCCTACTTCCGCACCCAGTTCCAGTCAGGTAACGGCACGGTCGTTCGGAACATGGATGCCTCCTGGAAGCAGATCAAGCAGATCGCCAGCGAGGTTGGCGTCCCCGAGGATGTCATCGCCACCTTCCCGGTCAATGCAGTTGGGTCCTACCTCAAGAACTCCTCTGCCGCCTGGAGTGGCGCGACCTACGAAGGCCGCGATCCCCAGAAGCTGGGCACCCCCGAGTTCGTCAAGGATCACGCCAGCGTTGTGCCCCTGGGCTCCACCCTGGAAGAGACCCGAGAGTCCTTCAAGCAGCTTTTCGCCATCGACGAGACCTCTACTCCGACGACCTCGATTCTCACTGAGCCCGGAGCGACGCCGCCCGCCCAGAGCGGCGCCGAGGAATCGCAAAGCGGTGAAACGACGACCGGCTCCGACTGAGTCTCTCGTAGCGATGGGGTGGGACCGATGCGTCGGTCCCACCCCATCGTCATATCCATCGGCGTCGCGAGCGCGTCCCCCGTCCGAGCGTGAACGCGCGGTGCATCTCATTCCCGCCCGCGCGCACCCACCCCAACCTATGGCACACTAGTGACCGCCGCCGGCTTAGCTCAGTTGGTAGAGCAGCTGTCTTGTAAACAGCAGGTCATCGGTTCGAGTCCGATAGCCGGCTCCACGGAGTCCTCACCGCGGCACCGATGTCGCGCAACCCAGCCACGGCCTCGTCACGAAGACGACGGGCGAGCCTACCCCAGCGACCAGTCCACGCCCCGCGCCCCCTGAGCCTCCAGGAGCTCGTTCGCGCGCGAGAACGGGCGTGACCCGAAGAAGCCCCGATACGCCGACAGGGGAGACGGATGCGGGGAAGCGATGATCGGCGTGTCACCCAGGCGAGGCGTCAACGACTGAGCGTCCTTACCCCACAGGATCGCCACGAGCGGAGCGGGCGAACCATCCTGCCGACGACGAGACACCAGCGCGTCAATCGCGCACTGCGTGACCTCCTCCCAGCCACGCCCGCGATGCGACGCCGGCGCGCCCGGGCGCACCGTCAGCACGCGGTTGAGCAGGCACACACCCTGCTCGCTCCACCCCGTCAGATCGCCCGACGTCGGCGTCGCACACCCCACATCCTCCGTCAGCTCTCGGAAGATATTGACCAGAGACCTGGGAATCTCGACGCCCGGGTGAACCGAGAAAGACAAGCCCATCGCGTGGCCCGGCGTCGGATACGGGTCCTGCCCCACAATCAGCACCTTCACCTGATCAAAGGGGTACGTGAACGCGCGCAGCACATCCGTGCCGGCGGGCAAATATCCGCGCCCCTCCTTGACCTCTGCGGCCAACATCGCGCCCAACTCGTGGACGCGGTCCTCGACCGGAGCGAGCGCTCGGGCCCAGCCCGGGTCAATCAAATCAGCCAACGGACGCGGATTGTATTCACTCATGACACCAGCCTAACCTTGCACATGGTGCCACACACTTCCCGCGTGCCACACGAGCCAGTCCAGCTCTTTTCCGATAGTCTGATGACGTGAGCTCTTCGTACCCCAGGGATGAATTTGACCGTGCCGGTGAAGACATGCCGGTCGGCATGCACCGCCCCAAGCCGTCCACGTGGAAGAACGTGTGGCCCTTCCTGGCCATCCTCGTGATCGTTCCCGCGCTCGGCTGGGCGGCAGCGACCGCCCTGTCGCGCCAGCAGGACACGACCGTCAAAGTGACGCCCGGCCCCACGGCTTCGAGCAGCGCCGCCGCGCCCGCCCCGAGCGCGCCCAGCAGCGCCGCGCCCTCCGCCCCTCAGAGCGGAACCACGCCCTCGCCGAGCCCCTCCTCCTCAGCTGTGTCCTCGCAGCCGGATCATGGCGCGGTCATCCAGGTGCTCAACGGCACCGAAACCCAGGGGTACGCGGCCGCCCAGGCTAGCATCCTCAACCAGGCGGGCTACGCCGGGACCTCCGCGGCCAACGCCGACGGCTGGGCCACGCAGACCTCTGCCGTCTTCTACGAGGATCCCAGCATGGAGGCCACCGCACGAGATATTGCCTCCAAGCTTGGGATTAGCGCGGTCCGCCAGCAAAGCGGCCTGGGTGACCCTGACGTGGTCGTCGTCCTGCGCTAACGCTCACCGTATCGTCACTGAGCCGCCCGGCCCCACGTGGGGCCGGGCGGCTTGTCAAGTCCCGGGTTTGGGGGTGTTGAGGCCGTTTCCTGTCGTGTCGTTGTGGCGTGATTCCGCGCGAGGTGGCCTGGGTGTCTTGTGGGGGTGAGTTGTCTTCTGCTTGGGGCCCTGTGTGGTGCCTTTGTCGTGCCTTTGAGGGCCTGTGTGGTGCCTGACGCTGTGGTGCCTGACGCTGTGGTGCCTTTGAGATGCCTTTGTAGCGCCCCGTGTTGTGGTTCCTCAGAAATGTCGCACGTAATTCCCTCGCGTGTATTTCAAGATTTGAAATTACATCGTTGGAATTGCAACGTTTTCTTGGATCCTAAGAAAAGTGAGGGTACCCAAATTACGTGCGACTTTTGGGGAGGGGCGAGGCCGGGGCACCCAAATTACGTGCGACTTTTGATTTATCAGGCGCGTGGGTCGAATTCCTGTGTGCGATCATCGGCCCAAGACGCTGCCCGCTGCCGCGGTTGTGCGTGTTGCCCGCGTATGTGGAGCAGTCGTTACGCCCTGAGCGCATCGGACTCAAGGCGCAGACCTCGCCTTGCACTCTGGGAGGGTGAGTGCCAGAATCGTACCTAGCACTCCAACATGGAGAGTGACAAGACCACAGGTCCGATGAGGCCGCCTCCAAGCGCGGTCGTCCGTCGCGGGCATCGGACCCGATCCGCATCGCGGAAGGATATATTCCCAATGAGCAAGATCATCAAGTTTGATGAGGATGCCCGTCGCGGCATGGAGAACGGCCTCAACCTGCTGGCCGACACCGTTAAGGTGACGCTGGGCCCCAAGGGCCGCAACGTCGTGCTCGACAAGAAGTGGGGCGCCCCCACGATCACCAAGGATGGCGTCTCCGTCGCCAAGGAAATTGACCTCGACGATCCCTTCGAGCGCATCGGCGCCGAGCTGGTCAAGGAAGTTGCGAAGAAGACGGACGACGTCGCGGGTGACGGCACCACCACCGCGACCGTTCTGGCCCAGGCCCTGGTCCACGAGGGCCTGCGCAACGTCGCCGCCGGCTCCAACCCGATCGCCCTCAAGCGCGGCATCGACCAGGCCGTCGAGGCCATCGTCGCCCAGCTGCACGCCGACGCCAAGCCCGTCGAGACCACCGAGCAGATCGCCGCCACGGCCTCGATCTCCGCCAACGACCCCGCCATCGGCAAGCTCATCGCCGAGGCCTTCGACAAGGTCGGCGCCGAAGGCGTCGTTACGGTCGAGGAGACCAACTCCTTCGACACCACCCTGGAGACCACCGAGGGTATGCGCTTCGACAAGGGCTACCTGTCGGCCTACTTCGTGACCGACCAGGAGCGCCAGGAAGCCGTCCTCGAGGACGCCTACGTGCTCCTTATGGACTCCAAGATCTCCAACGTCAAGGACATCGTCCCCGTCCTGGAGAAGGTCATGCAGACCGGCAAGCCCCTCGCGATCATCGCCGAGGACGTCGAGGGCGAAGCCCTGGCCACGCTGGTCGTCAACAAGATCCGTGGCACCTTCAAGTCCGTGGCCGTCAAGGCCCCCGGCTTCGGCGAGCGCCGCAAGGCGATGCTGCAGGACATGGCCATCCTGACGGGCGGCCAGGTCATCTCCGAGACCGTCGGCCTCTCCCTCGAGAACGCTGATCTCGAGCTGCTGGGCCGCGCCCGCAAGATCGTCGTCTCCAAGGATGAGACCACCATCGTTGAGGGCGCTGGCGACAAGGACATGCTGGACGCCCGCGTGCGCCAGATCCGCCAGGAGATCGAGAACACCGACTCCGACTACGATCGTGAGAAGCTCCAGGAGCGCCTCGCCAAGCTGGCTGGCGGCGTCGCCGTCATCAAGTCCGGCGCGGCCACCGAGGTCGAGCTCAAGGAGCGCAAGCACCGCATCGAGGACGCCGTTCGTAACGCTCGCGCGGCTTCCGAAGAGGGCCTGGTCGCCGGCGGCGGCGTCGCCCTGATCCAGGCCGCCGCCGTGGCGCTGCCCAAGCTCGACTCCCTCACCGGCGACGAGGCGACCGGCGTCAACATCGTGCGCCTGTCCGTCTCCGCCCCCCTCAAGCAGATTGCTGAGAACGCGGGCGTCGAGGGTGGCGTGGTCGCCGACCGCGTCGCCAACATGGAGCCCGGCCACGGCCTGAACGCCGCGACCGGCGAGTACACCGACCTCATGGCCGCCGGCATTTCGGACCCGGTCAAGGTCACCCGTTCCGCGCTGCAGAACGCCGCGTCGATCGCGGGCATGTTCCTGACGACCGAGGCCGTTGTCGCCGACAAGCCCGAGGCTCCGGCCGCCGGTGGCGACGATGCTGGCGCCGGCATGGGCGGCATGTACTGAGCCACCTAGCTCGACGCTGATACGCCTGGGGGCGGGACTCGTGAGAGTCCCGCCCCCGACGCGTCAGTAGCACCCGTCGAACAGGGCGGTCGTGTGCGCCTCCGCGTCCGAGTACGTGGAGGCGGCGGACTCGAGCTGGGTCGAGATCGTGTCGAGACTGTCGTGAGTCTGCGTCTGGATGGCCTCCCACTGAGTGATGGTCTCCTGGAAGTTGACCTGTGCCCCGCCCGTCCAGGAATCCTGGAGAGCCAGCAGCTGGGTCATGAGGCTGTCGACCTCCGTTCGGATCGTGGCTGCGGTTGCGCAGGCGCGCGCTGAGGCGGTGGAGATTTCGGCGGCGTCAACGGCGAAAGCGGTCATGATGTCACTCCTTTGTGGGGCCCCGGGTGGGCCCGTCGCCATCGACGCTACGCTCGCGAGTGATGCGAGTCGAGCCCCAATCCGTGCCCTGTGGATAGGGCAGCGACACGCGCAGGGCCTGTGCATAAACGAGGCCGTGGCTTGTCCCTGTGGATACGTCCCCCGGGTGGGGGCAGGAAGCCGCTGCGCGGGATGAGTTGGCGCGGGGGGGTTTTGCAACCATAGAAGCCTTGCGTCGGCGTGTCGCCGACGTGTCGAAGCTCTATGGTCGCAGTTCCCCCCGTCCGTTGGCAGCGCCAACGGACGGGGGGAACGTGAAACAAGCGTGAAACGCTCAGTCGGCGTTGGGCAGGTCCAGGGACTCCACGGCGGACTCGAGGGAGGAGGTGGCTTCCTCGTCCTCGTCGGTGTCGTGCAGATCCTCGATCTTGCGAGGAAGGACGCCGGTCGACGTGACCTCGTTGTCGGGGGACACGACGGGGATGCGTTTCTTGATGGAGCGGCGCTTGATGATGAGCGTGCCCGTCGAGGTCACCGAATCATCCTCGACCTCTTCCACGTCATCGGAGTCATCCGAATCGTCGGCGTCCTCGGTCGGAGTGGCCGCGCACAGCTGAGCCTTCTCGCGGTCGAGGCGTGTCAGTTCGACCTCAAGGTTCGCGCGGGCGGTGTTCTCCCAAGCGGAACCCAGGGGAGACTGGTAGATGGTCTCGTAGCTCAGGAGCTTCTTGACGAGAGCGAGGCGCGCCTTGACAAATTGCAGGTCGTCGAGCTCGCTCAGCTCGGCGCGCAGGGATGTGCGCAGCTTCTTGTAGTCCTGCGGGCTGCACGCCAAGCCAGCCAGGTCGGCGTCCACGAGCACCTGCGCGTCGAAGTCGGAGCGGGGAGCGCGGTGGCGCGTGAGGAACGCGATCAGCTCGTCGATGCGGGCAACGACCTCGTCGGCGACGCCGAGGTTGGTGAGGCGGTTGTGCGCGTGGTCGATGCAGCGAGTGGCCGCGAAGTTCGCCTGGAAGCCGCCCAGTTTGATCTCAAGGGCCTTGTTGAGGAAGGCGCCGTGGTACCACGCGGCGACGCGCAGGATGTCGGGGTCGTGCGCGGAGGACGCGATTTCGTCGATATGGGTCAGCGTGTTCATGAGCCGACGCACGTTGTGCAACTGACGGTTGGGTGCGTTCCAGCGCTGCATGAGGTCTGCGCCCTCATGTTCAAGGTCTGTCTCGGTCGCGGTCGCGCCGATCTGCTGCATGGCGTCGACGAACGACGTCAGCAGCCACTGAGGTGCTTGTGCACCCATGGGCCACTCTCCTAGTTGAGGAATACCCGAGCCATGCTAGTGCGATTTTCCCTCGCGGTCACGTTCGCTGGTAAGAAAACGAGCACAATTTGTGAGGTTTATTGGCAACTGTCGGGCTAAAAAAGGTGAAAAACGCGCGGAAAGCGGGCGCTTGCCTGCCGGTTCGTTACGTCTTTCACGTCATCGGCAGCTCGATGCGCACGGTCAGGCCGCCGCCCTTGGTCTTCGTGAGCGAGGCATTTCCGCGATGTGCGGCCAAAATTCCGGAGACGATGGCCAGGCCGAGGCCCGATCCGCCGGACCTGCGGTTGCGCGAGGTGTCGGCGCGGTAGAAGCGTTCGAAGACGCGACCGCGGTCGGTTTCGTCGATGCCGGGCCCGTGGTCGCGCAGCTCGACGATGGCGGTGTCGCCGCTGCGGCCGAGCGCGATTTCGACGGGGGATCCGTCGGGGGTGTAGCGCACGATGTTACCGATGAGGTTGGTAAAGACCTGGGAGATGCGGTCGCGGTCGGCGGGTACGATGAGGGTCATGGGGGGAGTGCGCCCGCTGATACCGGTCAGGCCGACGGTGCGCGTGGGGTCGAGCGCCTGCAGGTCGAAGACGGCGTTGTCTGCCAGCTTGACCAGGTCGATCTCGGTGATGTCGAGGGGACGGCCTTCGTCGAGGCGGGCCAGGGTGAGCAGGTCCTCGACGAGCGTGGCCATGCGCGCGGATTCGGAGCCGATGCGTCCCATGACCTCCTCGAAGCGCTCGGGGGGCACGCCGCCCATGGAGTAGAGCTCGCAGTATCCAGAGATGGCGGCCAGGGGCGTGCGCAGCTCGTGGGAGGCGTCGGAGACGAAGCGTTTGATCTTTTGTTCCGAGGCCTGGCGGGCCTCGAAGGATTGCTCGACCTGGGTGAGCATCGAGTTCAGCGAGAGCGACAGGGAGCCGACCTCGGTGGTCGGGGGGTGTGGTGTGACGCGCTTCGTGAGGTCGCCTGCGGCGATCTTTCCGGCCGTGGATTCGATGGAGCGCAGGGGGAGGAGGGCTCGGCGCACGAGGAAGCGGGCCGCCCAGGCTCCGATGACGACGATGATGGAGCCGGCGACCGCGAAGTACGAGGCCGTGGTGCGCAGGGTGTGTTGGACGTCAGCCAGGGGCAGGGCGATCGTCATGTAGCCGGAGAATGTCCCGGTGCTTTGGTCGTACACGGGCACGACGAGTGCGCGCCAGCCCAGGCCCATCTTCGAGGAGGAGACGGTCACGGGCAGTGTGCGGAAGGAGGAGACCGGCGCGGAGGAGGTGTCGACCAGGTCGGGCAGGAGCGGCGTGCCCGAGGCCTTGAGCGTGTCCTCGGAGTAGAGGTAGCGGTCTTGGCCGTTGGCGTCGCGGATGTGGACGTAGTACAGGGTGGGGATGCCGCCCTGGCCGTCGGCGGCGAAGGTCGCGGAGGACGCGGAGATCTGGATCGTGTGCGCGGTCGCGATTAGCTGGTCGTCGATCTGCGAGGTGAGATGGCGCTGGAGGAGTCCGATCATGACCGTGCCGGACAGAGAGAGGCCGGTGGCCAGCAGGAGCGTGATGAGCGTGACGAGCTGAGAGGCGAGGGGTTTGGCGTCCCACCAGGCCTCGACGCGTTGAGCCAGGCTGGGGTGCACGTTACTCCTCGGCACGCAGGATATAGCCCACGCCTCGCTTGGTGTGGATGAGCTCCCCGGACGCGCCCTCGACCGCGAGCTTGCGGCGCAGGTAGGAGATGTAGGACTCGACGATGGCGACCTCGCCGTCCCAGTCGTATTCCCACACGTGGTCGAGGATCTGCATCTTGGACACGACGCGTCCCGCGTTGATGACGAGGTAGCGCAGGAGCTTGAACTCGGTGGGGGACAGGTCGATTTGGATGCCGGCGCGCGTGACTTCGTGCGCGTCCTCGTCGATGACCAGGTCGCCGACGCGCAGGAAGGCATCATCTTCTTCGGAGCCCATGGTGCGGCGCAGGATGGCGCGGATGCGGGCGACGACCTCTTCGAGGCCGAAGGGCTTGGTGACGTAGTCGTCGCCGCCGACGGTCAGGCCCTGGATCTTGTCGCGCATGTCGTCGCGCGCGGTGAGGAAGAGGACGGGGGTGGTGATGCCGGCGTCGCGCAGGCGGCGCGTGACGGTGAAGCCGTCCATGTCGGGGAGCATGACGTCGAGGACGATCAGGTCGGGGCGCGAGGCTTGGGCTTCGTGAAATGCGCCGCTTCCGTCCTCGGCGGTGACGACGTCGAAGCCGGCGAAGCGCAGGGAGGAGGCGAGGAGGTCGCGGATGTTCGGCTCGTCGTCGACGACGAGCAGTTTTGCCTCGGTTCCAGTGGTGCTCATGGTTGTAGTGTCCCGGATGAGCCTGGGTGTTTCCTGATAGTTGGGTGTGAATGGTGGGAGGTTGGGCGTTTGCTTGGTCACAGGCTTGGCGGAGGCTCATTCCTGCCAACAAGAAAAAGCGCGGATAGGTTATGCAAGAATTGAAGCATGTCATCTCGAAGCGCAGTGGATATCCTTTCCCCCGAGGGTGTCGAATTTCAACATGTCTCCCCCAAGCTCGCGGCCTTGCGCCTCGGCAATGCGTTTGCCCTGTGTGGTGCCCTGTGCGGTGCGATCTCGGGCCTCGTCCTCATCGTCGACATCCCCGCACTGTGGTGGCTCATGCTCATCCCCGCGTTCATCGCCCTGTTCTGCCTGTGGCTGATCCCCGCCCAGGTGCGAGCCCTGCGCTACGCCCTGGCCGATAGTGACTTCGTGATCCGCCGAGGCGTCATCAACCGCAAGCTGACGACGGTTCCCTACGGCCGTATCCAGTATGTCGACATCTACCAGGGCCCCGTCCTGCGCTTCATGGGAATCGCGACCATCAAACTCTCGACCGCGAGCGCGCACACCGACGCGAAGCTTGAGGGCGTGCCGGTCGACGAGGCGGCCCGCCTGCGTGACGTGCTGGCCCAGCGTGGTTCCGCGGAGTTGATGGGCCTATGAGCAAGGACCTGTCCGCGCACGGGATTGCCCCCGAGGACTGGCACTATCTCCATCCGCTGACCTATGCGCGGCGCGTGGTGGGCTCGGTCGTCGGTGCCGTGGGTCTGGCGACTGTGGCCAACGCCTCGGTGATCGGCTCCTGGCTGGCCGGCGATGAGGTTGCCTCGGAGTTCAATATTGGGGCTATCTTCCTGGGCCTCGCGGCGGTCGCTGTGATCGTCGCTGCAGTGTCGTGCCTGTATTGCTACCTGTCGTGGAAGATGACGCGCTATGCGGTGACCTCGACCGCCGTGTGGTATCGCGCCGGTATTCTCAAGCGCACCCAGCGCCACGCGCGCCTGTCGCGCATCCAGGCCGTCAATGTGTCGTATTCGCTGCTGGGCCGCATCGTCGGCCTCGGATTTCTCGATATTGAGGTCGCGGGCGGGGCGGATTCGAGCATCAAGTTGGGCCTGCTGCGTGCCCGCCGCCTGGAGGAGCTGCGTGCCCTCCTGCTCGCCCTGGCCTCGGGCGCGATTGACGAGGTCGTGGATCCTTCTGCCGATGCCGTGGCCTCGACCGTGGGCCACCGAAGCGGTGCCTCGCCGCTGGAAGCCCCCGAGCGTCGCGTCTTCAAGGTTGGTTTTGTCAAGCTGCTGGCCTCCATGCTGGCGACTTTCGACAATGCCGTTGCCCTGTTCTTCGGCGTCTTCCTCCTGGGCCTCAACGGCTTCCTGGTCGGAGTCGTGGGCGTGACCTCGCTCATGAGCTTCTTCGGTATTCTCGCCGGATCGTTCAGCCTCCTGAAGGCCGTCTGGGACCGCTTCGACCGTGAGTTCGGCTTCACGGCCTCGATCGCGGCCGACGGTGTGCATATCAAGCGAGGCCTGACGGCGCGTCGTCACGTGACGATCCCTCCGGGGCGCATCCATGCACTGGAGGTCACCCAGCCTCTTATCTGGCGCATCTTCGGCTGGTATCGTGTCGAGATCACGCAGGCGGGCAACGCCAAGACGACCAACGATGAGTCGAACAACAAGGATCGCATGCGGGTGGACGTCGCCTCCGACGTTGTGCTGCCCGTCGGAAGCCTCGCCGAGGTCCGCCAGGCCATCGCGATCGCGATCCCCGACCTGGGGGTTGACGATCCCGAGGGCTTCCTGACGTCGCTGCGTGCGGGCACGCGCGAGGACCGCTGGATGACCCCGATTCCGTCCAGCGCGCGCATCCTGGACCCCATCGTCTACAGTCGCCGCGCCTTCAGCGTGACCGACGCTGTGTTCGCGATTCGCGACGGTTTCTTCAACCTGCGGTTCTCGATCATCCCGCTCACGCGCATCCAGTCCGTGTCGCTGCGCCAGGGCCCCATCCAGCGTTGGCGCCGTGTCGCCACCGTGCGTGCTGAACTGGTGCCCGGCCGGGTTGCCTCCACGGCCGAGCACGTCGAGGATGGCCGCTCACTGCGCCTGTTCACGCAGCTGTCCGAGGCCTCGAAGATTCGACGCGAGGCCGAGGCCCCCGAACGCTGGCTCTCGCGCGTCACCGAGATTGTCGAGGCGACCTCTCGGTCGGCGGCGAGCGGCGAGTGAGGCGCGGATCGGCGACAATGACACCATGAGTACCCCCGGACGCCTCGGCATCGGCATCATCGGCATGGGCCACGTCGGCCCCGTCATCGGCTCAGCCCTGCGCGCCGTCGGACATCAGATTGTCGCCGTCTGCGCCTCCTCGGACGCCTCGCGCGAGCGGGCCGACGCGATGCTGCCCGGGGTGCCCCTCGCTTCACCAGAGGAGGTGGTCCGGCGTAGCGAGGTCGTTATCCTGGCTGTCCCCGACGACCAGATCGTCCCTCTCGCCTCCGGGCTGGCCGACCTCGGCGCCTGGCAGAGTGGCCACATCGTCATCCACCTGTCGGGGGCCTCGGGCGTCGGGCTGCTCAGCGCGGCCGCGGGCGCCGGGGCGATTCCCCTGGCCATCCACCCGGCCATGACCTTCACAGGCACCAGCGTGGACGTCGCGCGCCTAGTCGGCACACCCTTCGCGGTCACGGCAGCCGCCCCCTTCCTGCCGATCGCGCAGGCCCTCGTCGTCGAAATGGGCGGCGAACCCGTCGTCGTCGCCGAGGAGGACCGTGCCCTCTACCACGCGGGCCTGTCCCACGGCGCCAACTTCATCGCCGGAATCACCGTGCAGACCATGCGGATCCTGACCGAAGCGGGCATCTCCGACCCCGCCCTGTACGCCCGCCCCCTCCTGGAGGCCGCCCTCGACCGGGCCCTCACCGAAGGAACCGCCGGCATTTCCGGACCCGCCGCCCGCGGCGACGCCGGAACAATCGCCGCGCACGCCCGCTGCCTGAGTGCCCGCGACGCGCTCGCGGGAGAGCGCAACACCTACGCCGACATGACTCGGGCCCTGACCCGGCTGCTGCGCGAGGCTCGCCTCCTCGACGAACGCGCCGCGACCGCCGTCGAAGCCGCCCTCCTCGACCCTGGCGCCTGAACGTGCCGGGCATCCTGACCCACCCCTTCCTGCGCGACACAGCGCGACTGCGCCCCGGCCTCGTCGATTGGCGTCAGGCGTGAGGATAGCGACTCTATTTCGCACCGAAGCGTCACGATTTGCAAGAATAGAAACATGACCCATCGTCCCATCCTCACCCACACGCGCGCCGAGCTGGCCGACGCCCTGACGCGTCTGCCCGGCACCAAGGCCCTCGTCATGACCATGGGCGCCCTGCACAACGGGCACCTGCAGCTCGTGCGCGAAGCCCGCGAACTGGCCGATCACGTGATTGTCACGATCTTCGTCAACCCGACGCAGTTCGCGCCCGGCGAGGACTTCGATGCCTACCCGCGCACCCTGGACGCGGACATGGACGCGCTCGAGACGGTGGGGGCGGACCTCGTGTGGGCGCCCGCGCCCCAGGACGTGTACCCCACGCCCGCGACCGTGACAATCGACCCGGGCCACATCGCGCGCGTTCTCGAAGGCAAGACGCGCCCCACGCACTTCGCGGGCGTCGCACTCGTGTGCACTAAGGTCGTCAACCTCGTGCGCCCCGACGTTGCCCTGTACGGACAGAAGGACGCCCAGCAGCTGGCAGTCCTGCGCACCGTCTTCTCGCAGCTGGACATCCCCGTGCGCGTCCACCCTGTGCCGATTGTGCGCGCCGAGGACGGCGTGGCCCTGTCCAGCCGCAACCAGTACCTGAGCGACGATGAGCGCATCCGCGCCCGTGCCCTCTCGCGCGCGCTTCGTCGCGGCGCCGAGGCCGCCGAGGCCGGGGCCAAGCCCGCGCAGATCGTCGCCGAGTGCCGCTCGGTGATTGACGCCGAGGGCGGCATCGACCTGGACTACATCGCGCTCGTGGACGCGGGCACCTTCGAGATCCTGGCCGGCACCGAGTCCGTGCCCGTCGCCGAAGGCGCCGGACCTGCGACCCTGGCCCCCGACGGCTCGCGCGAGGGACGCCTGCTCATCGCCGCCAAGGTCGGCACGACGCGCCTCATCGACAACATGGAGGTGCCGCTGCGCGACGCCTCCGGTCCTGACGGTCGCCTTGCTGAGCGCGCGGGGGACCTCGCATGATGGAAATGACCCGCGAGATGGCGATCGGCAAGATTCACCGCGCCGTCGTCACCGGAGCCGACCTGCACTACGTCGGCTCGATCACCGTGGACGAGGACCTGCTGGACGCCGCGAACATCGTGCCCGGCCAGAAGGTCGACATCGTCGACGTTAACAACGGCGAGCGCCTCTCGACCTACACGATCGCGGGCGAGCGAGGCAGTGGCACGATTCAGCTCAATGGCGCGGCCGCCCACAAGGTGACCGTCGGCGACCTGGTTATCATCATGGCCTACGCCCAGGTGCCCGAATCCCTGGTACGTACGATTAAGCCCGCCGTCGTCTTCGTTGACGAGGCCAACAAAATCGTGAGCGCTGGCGACCACGCGGGAACCGTCCCCGAGGACTCCGCGCGTGCCCGCGAGCTGGGGCTGAAGAGCTCTGGCGTCTAAGCAACGCTTGACAGCATGGGGAAGCGTCCACTGGTGACAGTGGGCGCTTCGCGTATCTGGGGCGCTTTCTGCTCCTGAATGTCGATGCAGTACGGATCGTGGGGACCCGCGACGCCGTGAGTCGCGCTCATGAGAGCGCGGCAACCCGATAGGCGGGAACGCCTGATAGGTGGGTGCCTGGGCCCCTTCATGCGCACGTTAACCCGATAGGTGGCAGTGTGGGCGGGGTCGCCCATGCTCCACCTATAGGGCCCAGCTGCGCAGAGAGGGGTTACCACTGCCACCAGTGGGGCCCAGCTGCCGTGAAGAGGTGACGCCAGAGCCGAGGTAGGTACAACATGCGCACCTGTACGTCCGAAACGCGCGCTACAATGCAGCCAAAACATGCGCTGCTGTTCGTCCAAAACGTGCGATGAAATGTGGCCAAAACATGCGCTACAACAGCCTCATGTGCTACTTTTTGCTTGAAAGAGAGGGAAAATGTACCGGTCGCGTATTCTTGATCGCAGCGTCGAATCTGCATTGCGAGCCTCGGGTGGTGTGCTGATCGATGGTGTCCGTGCGTCCGGCAAGACACAGACGGGGCGCCACCACGCCGCATCGGTCGTGATCCTCGATGATGGTTCGCCTCGTGTTGCAGCTGCTCTCCAAGTGGATCCGCGCTTGCTGCTCGAGGGCGAGACTCCGCGCCTCGTTGATGAGTGGCAGCTGGCGCCCGAGCTGTGGAATACGGCCAGGCATGAGATTGATCGGCGTGGCATGAAGGGGCAGTTCATCTTCACCGGGTCATCGGTTCCCGCTCCAGATGCGATGCGACACTCCGGTGCACACAGATTCGTGCGTCTGCGGATGCGCCCTATGACTCTCGAAGAGCGTGGGCTCGGAGTTGGAACCGTCTCGCTCGGGGGCCTCTTTGACGGTGATCTGCCCACCCCTGCTCTCACCTCGCCGATGGATGTTCCCACAATGCTCTCTGCCCTCGTGCATGGAGGGTGGCCCGCAGACCTTGATGTGGTAGAGAAGGACGCCCAGCGTAATCTGCGCGCGTACCTTGAGGATGTTGCTGTCAGTGACATTGCGCGCCTGGATGATGAACCTCGCCGTAACCCACGAACAGTGACAGCCTTGCTGCGCTCGCTGGCGCGCAACCTGTCGTCCGAGCTGAAGCTGACAACGATCGCGGCGGATATGCGAGGCGTGGGTGATATTCAGCCGCGTACCGTGAGCGGGTACATCGGTTCGTTGGAACGTATCTTCCTTGTCGAGGAACAAGACGCGTGGTCTCCGCAGATACGCTCGAAGACTGCTATTCGCTCCGCCTCTAAGGTTCACTTTGTTGATCCGGCGCTGGCTGCTGCGGCCTTGGGAGCATCCTCGCGTCAGCTGCTCGCGGACTTGAACACGGCGGGACTCTGGTTCGAATCGATGGTTGTCCAGCACCTGCGCACCTACATGCAGGAGCTTGGGGGGCATGTTATGCACTACCGAGATAAGGCGGGACGCGAGGTCGATGTGGTTGTCGAGCTCCCTGACGGTCGATGGGGAGTGATTGAGGTAAAGCTCGGACAGCCCGCGATACCTGCTGGAGCCAAGAGTCTGATGCGATTCCTTGAGGTGGTTGACGATGAGCGCATGGGGGCGCCTTCCTTCGCTGCTGTCGTGACGGCTGATGGTCCAACGATGACGCTCGAGGGTGGGGTTACCACGTTCTCACTGGCCGCTCTCACCGCCTAATGAACGAACGTCGGGGAGTCCCACTGGCAGCGCGAGAAGGAAACGGGCCGGACACTTCGTGATCTGCCCAACCGGGCCACTGCCTCGTCGCGTCCTCATAACCCGCTACGATAGGCGCATGACCGATTCTTCTTCCACCCCCACGCAAGCCCCCGCCGACGACACCCCCGAGCAGGTCAAGGTTCGTGCGGCCAAGCGCGCCCGCCTCATGGAGGCTGGCATCCCCGCCTACCCCGTACTCCTGCCGATCACGACCACCATTAAGAAGGTGCGCGAGAAGTACGCCCACCTCGAGGCCGGCGAAGAGACCGAGGACTACGTGGGCCTGGCGGGCCGCGTCATCCTCGCGCGCAACGGCGGCAAGCTGTGCTTCGCGACCCTCATGGACGGCGAGGGCAACAAGATCCAGGTCATGCTCTCCGCCGCCTCCGTCGGCGCCGAGTCCCTGGCCGCCTACAAGAACGACGTCGACCTGGGCGACCACCTCTTCGTTCACGGCCGCGTGATCTCCTCGCGCCGCGGCGAGCTGTCGATCTTCGCGGCCCCCGCCGAGGTCACCCCCGAAGCCCAGGCCGCCTACGAGGCCGCCTCGAGCGCCCTGCCCGCCCCCGACGCGTCGTGGGCCATCGCCTCCAAGGCGCTGCGCCCCCTGCCCAAGACGTGGACCACCGAAGACGGCGAAGAGGTCACCCTGTCCGAGGACCAGCGCATCCGCCGCCGCGAGCTTGACCTGATCACGCGCCCCGCCGCGCGCGACATGGTCCGCATCCGCGCGGCCGTCAACCGCTCGATTCGCGAGAACTTCTTCCGCCGCGACTACATCGAGCTCGAGACGCCGATGCTGCAGATGATTCACGGCGGTGCGGCTGCCCGCCCCTTCATCACGCACATGAACGCGCTCGACACCGATCTGTACCTGCGTATCGCCACGGAGATTTACCTCAAGCGCGCGGTCGTCGGCGGCGTGGACCGCGTCTTTGAGATGAACCGCAACTTCCGCAACGAGGGCATGGATTCCTCGCACAGCCCCGAGTTCACGTCCCTGGAGGCATACGAGGCCTACTCGGACTACAACGGCATGGCCGACCTGACCCGCGACCTCATCCAGCAGGCTGCGCGCGACGCCTTCGATCTGTCCGAGGGTGAGGAGATCGTGCGTCTGGCCGACGGCACCGAGTACGACCTGTCGGGGCAGTGGGATCGCATCGACCTGTACGGCTCCACCTCCGAGGCCCTGGGCGAGGAGGTCACGGTGGAGACGCCGCGCGAGACCCTCGTCAAGTACGCGGAGCGCATCGGCCTGGAGGTCGACGACTACGCCGTGTCCGGCAAGATCGTGGAAGACATCTTCGAGGAGCTCGTCGCCTCCAAGCTGTGGGCGCCGACCTTCGTCTACGACTTCCCGGAGGACACCTCCCCGCTGACCCGCTACCACCGCTCGCGCCCCGGCCTCACCGAAAAGTGGGACCTGTACGTGCGCGGCTTCGAGACGGGCACCGCCTACTCCGAGCTGGCCGACCCGGTCGTCCAGCGCGAGCGCTTCGAGGCGCAGGCCCTCGCGGCTGCCAACGGCGACCCCGAGGCCATGGTCATGGACGAGGACTTCCTCATTGCCATGGAGCAGGGCTTCCCGCCGTGCGGCGGCATGGGCATGGGCATCGACCGCCTGCTCATGGTCCTGACCGGCCAGGGTATCCGCGAGACGATTCCGTTCCCGCTGGTCAAGCGCCTGGGCTGATTCTTTCCGCTGTGAGGGCCCCGGCCTCGTTCCTTCCATGGACGAGGCTGGGGCCCTTCTCGCTGTCAGGTGCGCGCGGGCGTTAGAGGCGCGTCCGGGAGTGCAGGGTGCGCGTGTGGACGAGGTCGAGGAGCTCGTGGGCTGCGCCGTCGTCGAGAACGAGGTCGGTGGCCACTCCGGCGCGCAGGGCACCCAGGAGGGGAAGGGCCTTGGAGGCGCCGGACACAACGCACAGGCGTCGGGGAATCTTCTTGAGGGTGTCGGGTGTGGGGCCGGAGGCTCGCTCGTTGAGGGGCATGTTGGTGGAGCCGTCTTCACGGATGAGGACGGTACACACGTCGCCGACGACCCCATCGTTTTGGGCGGAGGCGATTTCGATGGGCTCGAGGAAGCCTCCCGAGTAGACGTGGGAGGGTAGGCGTGCGGACATGGATCCGACGCCGAAGAGGGCGACGTCCGTGTTGTCGATCGTGTCGAGGACGGATTGGACGGAGCGCTCGCGCCACAGTGCTTTCTTGGTGTCGGCGTAGTCGAAGAAGGCGGGCACCGGGAAGTTGACGATCCGCCCGCCGATGGCTTTGGCGGCGCGGGAGATGATGGCCTCGGCGTAGGGCATGCCAGATTCCGTGGCCGTCGAGGCGCCGTTGAGCTGGACGACCGTCGAACCAGCGAAGGACACGTGTGGCATGGCCTGAGTGACTTCCGCGGTTGTGTTGCCCCAGGCGATGCCCAGGGTGACCCCGGGGAAGAGCATGTCGACGAGGTGTTCGGCGGCGACGAGGGCGACGTTGTGGAGGCGGTTGACCTCGGTGTGGACGTCGTGGACGGGGACGACGGAGACTTGCACGCCGAACAGGTCGGCGATCTGCCCAGCGAGCGTGCCCTTCGTGCCCGGGGAAGCGGACACGGAGATGCGAACGAGCCCGACCTCTCGCGCGTGTGCGAGCAGACGGGATACGGAAGAGCGCGATATCTGCAGGTGGCGGGCGATTGTCTCCATCGTCTGCCCCTGCAGGTAGTACATCGAGGCTGCCTCGTGCGCCTGTTCGTCACGTATTGTCACGTTTTCTAGTGTGCCATGCACAAGCGTGCAGATGTGTGATTTTGAGTATTCATCCGTGTCGCGATGAAGCTACATTTAGTGCGACAGATGGTCAGGGTCACATATTGGGTATTGAACGAACGTGCATTCAGTTTGGGCTAACGTGCATGTAGTGCAATACTTGGTGTGATCCGTCAACAATATCCGCGTGGATACTGTTCGATGGCACACAGTTATCGGCGGAATACCACCGTGACCCGACGTGAAGGCGCGTCGGAGAAAGATAGGAAACATGCTCTCAACACTGCTCCCAGCAGCCGCAGAGGCGGCTGTCCCTACCACGGGCCAGATTTTCTGGTCTGAGTTCCTCGGCACCACGATCCTGCTGCTCCTCGGTGGCGGCGTTGTCGCCACGAACCTGCTGCCCAAGTCCAAGGGCAAGGGCGGTGGCTGGCTCCTCATTAACTGGGGATGGGGCCTGGCGGTCTTCGCCGGCGTCTACGTCGCGTTCCGCACCGGCGGCCACCTGAACCCCGCGGTGACGATCGCCAAGGTCGTCGCCCACATGTTCGACCCCAAGGTCACCCTGGCGGGTGACATTCCCGTCACCGGCACCAACGTCGCGGTCTACATCGTCGCTCAGTTCCTCGGTGCCTTCGCCGGCGCCGTTCTGTGCTGGCTGACCTTCAAGAAGCACTTCGACGAGGATTGCGACCCCGCCCTCAAGCTTGGCGTCTTCTCCACCGGCCCCGAGATCCGTTCCTACGGCTGGAACTGCCTCACTGAGGCCATCGGCACCGCCGTCCTGATCCTGTGGATCTTCGTCTCCGGCTACACCGAGACCCACGTCGGCCCCCTCGGCGTCGCGCTGATTATCGTTGTCATCGGTAACTCGCTCGGTGGCCCCACCGGATACGCCATCAACCCGGCCCGTGACCTCGGCCCCCGTATCGCCCACGCGATCCTGCCGATCAAGGGCAAGGGTGGCTCCGACTGGGGTTACTCCTGGGTTCCCGTCGTCGGCCCGATCATCGGCGCCGTCGTCGGCACCGTTCTCTACTACCTCATTCTCGCCTGAGGATGAGTGCGCGGGCGAGGCCACGGTGGCCTCGCCCGCGTGATCCCCAGCTCTGGGGAATAACAAGTTCGCAGGGGCGTTGATGCCCCTCAAGCCGCGCAGGTGGCCCGGCGCGGCACACACAACGACGTGATAACGCCTCCGAAAGGACACTCATGACCCCCACCGAAAAGTTCGTTCTCGCCATCGATCAGGGCACGACCTCGACCCGCGCGATCATCTTCAACCACTCCGGCGAGATCGTCTCCGTCGGACAGAAGGAATTCACCCAGATCTTCCCGAACCCGGGCTGGGTGGAGCACAACCCCATCGAAATCTGGGAGACCACCCGCACCGTCGTCGCCGAGGCCCTGCAGAAGGCGGAGATCAACCGCCACAACCTCGCGGCCGTCGGTATCACCAACCAGCGTGAGACCACCGTCGTGTGGGACAAGAACACCGGCGAGCCCGTCTACAACGCGATCGTCTGGCAGGACATGCGTACCTCCGACATCGTCAAGGAACTCGAGGGCGACGAGGGCCCGGACCGCTTCCGCCAGATCTGTGGCCTCGGTCTGTCCCCCTACTTCTCCGGTTCCAAGATCAAGTGGATCCTCGACAACGTCGAGGGCGCCCGCGAGCGCGCCGAGGCCGGCGACCTGCTCTTCGGCAACACCGACTGCTGGGTCCTGTGGAACCTGACGGGCGGCGTCAACGGCGGCGTGCACTGCACCGACGTCACCAACGCCTCGCGCACCATGCTCATGGACATCCGTACCCTCTCCTGGCGTGAGGACGTCTGCGAGATCTTCGGCATCCCGATGTCGATGCTCCCCGAGATCAAGTCCTCCTCCGAGATCTACGGCTACGGCCGCAAGAACGGTCTGCTCATCGACACCCCGATCTCCGGCATCCTCGGCGACCAGCAGGCCGCGACCTTTGGCCAGGCCTGCTTCGAGAAGGGCATGGCGAAGAACACCTACGGCACCGGCTGCTTCATGCTCATGAACACCGGCACCGAGCCCGTCTTCTCCGACAACGGCCTGCTTACCACCGTGGCCTACAAGATCGGCGATCAGCCGGCCGTCTACGCCCTTGAGGGCTCGATTGCCGTCGCCGGTTCGCTGGTCCAGTGGCTGCGCGACAACCTGGGCATGATCGTCAAGTCCTCGGACATTGGCGAGCTGGCCAGCACGGTCGAGGATAACGGTGGCGTCTACTTCGTCCCCGCGTTCTCCGGCCTGTTCGCCCCCTACTGGCGTTCGGACGCCCGCGGCGCGATCGTGGGCCTGACCCGCTACGTCAACAAGGGTCACATCGCCCGCGCCGTCGAGGAGTCGACCGCGTTCCAGAGCGCCGAGGTCCTCGACGCGATGAACGCCGACTCCGGCGTGCCGCTCAAGGAACTCAAGGTTGACGGCGGCATGACGCACGACGACCTGGTCATGCAGTTCCAGGCCGACCTGTGCGGCGTGGACGTCGTTCGCCCGAAGGTCATCGAGACGACCGCCCTGGGTGCCGCTTACGCTGCCGGCATGGCGGTTGGCTACTGGGAGAGCACCGACGACGTCGTTGCCAACTGGCAGGAAGGCAAGCGCTGGACGCCCACCATGGAGCCCGCCGAGCGCGACCGCACCTACCGCCTGTGGAAGAAGGCCGTCACCCGCACCCTGGACTGGGTGGACGAAGACGTGAAGTGATCGCGTTCCTGACGGAGGGACGAGGCCGGGGCTGCGCGAGCGGTCCCGGCCTCGCCGTGTGCGGCGCGTGGTGAGGAGCTAGAAGGATTCGGTGTGGACGTGCCCGCCTGCGTCGCGGATGAGGCGGGTGACGTCGGCGACCATGAGGGGTGAGCCGCACACGTAGTAGTCGGCGCGGGTGTCGATGCCGTGGGCGCGCAGGTAGTGGGTGACGCGACCGTGGAAGGTTCCGGGTGTATTCTCGCGGCTCACGCAGTGGACGACGCGCGGGAGGGGAGTGTCCAGACGCGTTGTTGGGTCCTCGCTCGTGGTGGCCAATCCGAGGAGGAGGACGTCATCTGCTCGTACACCCTGCTCGAATTCCGCGAGGAACGGTGCGATACCCGTTCCAGTGGCAACGAAAATGCGTCGTCGGCGGGGAGTGCCGTCCGGGTGGGTGTCGCCGGTTGCCGCGTCGTGGAGGAAGTGTCCGTAGGGGAGTTCGAGGGTGACCTGGTCCCCGGGTGTGGCGTGGGTGGCCCACGCCGCGCCGTGTCCGCGCGTGCGCGTGTCCACGAGGAGCCTGACGAAGCGCCCGGAGGGTGTTGCGAGGGAGTAGGGGCGCCACTGGTAGGGGGCGACCCGCACGAGCGCGTACTGGCCCGGCTCCCATGTCGCGCGCGTGGGGAGTTGGAGCGTGATGTCGCGGATGGTGGGCGTTATCCAGCTGGCGCGCTCCACTGTTGCCGTGTATCTGCCTGCCCCGGCGTCGCCGCGTGGTTGCGGGGTTGGGGTGTGCGGCGCACGGTCCCCGGTGGGTGCGGTTCGCAGCGCCCGGTTGATGCGCGGGTATCCCGCGGGTCCCAGGGCCTTGCAGGCGGCGGAGAGTCCTGCCATGGCGGCCCCGACGATTCCGGGCATTCCCGCGTCTTGTCCCGTGAGGATGAGGTTGGTGATGGGGGTCGAGGGCGTGCCGAGGTCTGCGTGGAATCGTTCGGGCGTGAGGGGTAGCCCGTAGAAACAGCCGCGGGCGTGGGACGTGTAGTGTTCGACGGTGAGCGGCGTGCCCACCTCGACGTATCGGACGGCGTCTGTCAGGCCGGGCACGGCGCTCTCGGCGAGGTCGATGAGTGCGCGTGCCATGGATGACGTGAGGGCCTCGTAGTCCCGGCCTCGGTGCTTCGGCTGCGTTCCCTCCCAGCGTTCGAAGGCCTCGGGCGTGACGAACGAGATGATCTCCGCTGTCGCGTGCGCTTCCCCGGACTTGATGCCCGGGAAGGAGATGAACGCCGAGCGCGGGTGCCCGTCGAGGAGGTCGGCGGTCATACGGGCCGGGTCGGCGCGGGCCGTGTCCGTGTTGATCCAGACGTTCGCCCCGGTCACGCCCTCCGGGTAGTGGTCGAGGGTGAGGTAGACGGTGACGGCGGAGCCGCCGTGGCCGAGGTCGGCGACCTGTTCGCGCACGCGCGCGGTCATCCCTCCGGTTGGCCCGGTTGTGGGGAGCAAGCGCTGGTAGGTTTCGCGGGCGCCGATGCCGGAGATGATGATCGGCGCTCGCTCCTCGTAGGAGACGGGTTGGGCGCCGGAGTGGTCGGTGACGCGCACGCCGACGGCGGCCCCGTCCTCGACGAGGATCTCTTCGACGTGTTGCCCGAGGCGGATGCGTCCGCCGGCGCTCGTGATTCCCTTCTCGATCATGCGCGCGATCTGTGAGCTTCCGCCGCGGGGAAACCATGCGCCGTTCATGTAGTGTCCGACGATCATGGCGTGGGCGACGAAGGCGCTGCGCGCGGGTTCGACGCCGTAGTCGCCCCAATGAGTGGTCAGGAGGGCGCGAAGCGCGGGGTCGCGGAATCTGCGTTCCATGTAGTGCTGCGTCCGCTCGAGCGCGTGGCCTGCGAGCGCGCGTTGGGCGAGGCGGACGGCGGGGGCGGCGCGCGGGGGCACCATCTCGCGGGCGTAGTGCAGTGACATCCAGGAATAGGCGCGCTTCACGTCCCTGCAGTAGCGGCGAATGGCTGTCTTTTCGTGGGGGAACAGGGAGGTGAGGAGGCGTTGGTACTCGTCGGCGCCGGCGGGAATTGTGACGTCGAGGCCGTGGCCGGGCAGGTAGAAGCGGTCGTAGCCTGCTGGCATGCGGTTCCACGCGAGGGCGCCGTCGGTGAGGTAGTCCATGAGTTGTCGTGGGCGCGATCCGGGTTCCATGTCTCCCACGTAGTGCAGCCCGACATCCCAGGAAGCGCCCATCCGACGGAATGAGTGGGTGAGGCCGCCGGGGGTGGTGTGTTGTTCGAGGACGAGGACGCGCGCTCCGGCTGTGCGTGCGAGCAGTCCGGCCGTGGTGAGTGAGCCGATGCCGGAGCCGATGATGATGGCGTCATACATGAGAACTCCCAAAACTTGACAGTGTCTACTTATGGGACCATGCCCAACTAGACGCTGTCAAGTCGCGGGGGTGTTTCGGCTACACTGTGATCATGACGCGCTCAACGACTCCCGAGGGTCTGCGCGAGACGATCCTCACAATCAGTCGCGACCTGCTCAACGAGGGCGGGCCATCATCCCTGTCCATGCGCGAGGTCGCACGACGCGCGGGCTGCACCCACCAGGCCCCGTACCACTACTTCCGAGGGCGCGAGGCCATCCTCATCGCCCTCGTCGAGGAGGGATACCGCGCCCTCGAACGGGCGCTGCGTGAGGCGAGGGAGACGAGCGAGGGGCGTACGCCGCGGGACACAACGCGCGCCGCGGGACACGCCTACCTCACCTGCGCGCTGGCGAACCCCGGGGTCTTCCGAATCATGTTCCGATCGGACATGTACGACGCGGGCGCACACCCGGGCCTTCACGCGGCCAGCCTGGCTGCGCGCTCCCAACTACGCTCGCTGGCCGCGCTCGCATACGGGACCGACGACCCACGCGCGGAGGTCACCCTGTGGGCCTACATTCACGGCCTCGCGACCCTCGTCCTGGACGGCCCGCCGGCGCTCGGAGCCGGTGAGGAGGCGCAGCGCTTCGCCCACGAAGCGATCGAAGCCCCGTACTTCATCGACGGGGTGTGAGCCGTCCGGCGCTCGAGCCCGCCCCCGGCACTGTCCTAGGACCCAAGGCCGACAGTGGCGCTCGCCGCGTCATCTACAATTGACCCCATGGAAAGCTCTAATAAACAAACGACTTATCTCGTCGTTGACGGCGAAAATATTGACGCGACGCTGGGACTGTCGGTCCTGGATCGACGCCCCAACCCCGAGGAGCGCCCCCGCTGGGATCGTGTCCTCGAGAGCGCGCACGGGCGCTGGCACCAGCGCGCCAAGGGCCTGTTCTTCCTGAACGGCTCCTCCGGCTTCCTGCCGATGGGATTCGTCCAGGCGCTGACCGCCATGGACTACCAGGTGATCCCCCTGTCGGGCCCCTCCGAGATGAAGGTCGTGGACGTTGGCCTCCAGCGCACGATGGATGCGATCGCCTCCCTGGGCTCGGGTGACGTCATCCTGGCCAGCCATGACGCCGACTTCCTGCCCCAGATCGAGACTTTGCTGGACCAGGGTCGGCGCGTCGCGGTCATGTGCTTCAAGGAGTTCCTCTCCTCCCAGCTCCACGACCTGGAGGAACGAGGCCTGGAGATCATCGACCTCGAGTACGACGTGCGCGCCTTCCAGGTGCGCCTGCCCAGGCTCCACATCATCGACATCGACGACTTCGACCCGATGGCCTTCCTGTAAGCAGGACACGGTGCCGGGTGCGCAGCGCCCTCACAGACACCACAACGGCACAGCAAGGCCGGGCGGCCCCTCGCGGGACCGCCCGGCCTGTGTGTCTGTCACGCGGCCAAGGCCGCGCCGCTCACTGCTTGTTCTTCAGCGCGGCGAGGCGAGCCTCGATCTCCAGCTGCGAGGAGTCGGTCTCGAGCTCCGCGAACTGTGCGTCCAGGCTGGAGGCGGCCAGCTCGGCCTTGCCCTGAGCCATGGCCTCCTGGCGGCGCACGCGGTCCTCGAAGCGGCCCAGCTCGCTCGTGGGATCCAGGATGTTGATGGAGTTGAGAGCGTCGGTGACCTGGGCCTGAGCCTTGGCGGTCTTCTCGCGGGCGACCAGCTGGTCGCGGCGGGACTTCAGCTCGGCCAGCTTGTCCTTCATCTGAGCCAGGCCCTTCTTGAGGCGCTCGGCGACCTCGCGCTGGGCCGCGAGGGCGGGCTCTTCGGTCTTGATCTCGTTCTCGAACTGGATCTGCTTGCCAATGGCGACCTTGGCCAGGTCGTCCCACTTGGTGGCCCCGGCCTCGTCACCGCCGGCGCGCAGGGAGTCGGCCTTCGCGGAGGCGGCGGCAGCCTTCTGGCCCCAGTCGGCCGCTGCCTTGACATCCTCCTCGTAGTCCTTCTCAGCCATGCGCAGGTTGCCCAGGGTCTGAGCGATCGCGTTCTCGGCCTCGATGATCGAGTTGGTGTAGTCGCGGATGAGCTGGTCGATCATCTTCTGCGGGTCCTCGGCCTTGTCGAGGAGGGCGTTGATGTTTGCCTTGGCCAGCTGGGTGATGCGGCCCAGGATCGTCTGCTTCTCAGCCATGATGTTCTCCTTTGTGTGGTGTGCGCTCGTGCGCGGGTTGAGCGCGAGGCCATGGCCCCGCAGGTTGGTGGGTGAATGTTGTGGCCCTTACTGGCGCGCCAGGGGCGTGCTCATCCCCTTCCCGTGTGGGAGGGAGGATGGGGAGTGGCCCTGTCCGTGTGGCGCAGGGGGTCGAGGGTGGCGTCCAGCCTGGCTTGGACGCGGCGCAGGCGCTCGAGGGCACCGAGCGGGCTGTCGAGCGTGATGAGGGCAGACTGCGCCGCGGTAATCGCCTCGTGCGCGTCGGCGATGAGCGGCGCGAAGAGGTCGGGGTCGGTCTGGAGGCGTTCGGCGTCGGCCAGGTCGGAGGTGACGGCCGCGATGGCGGCTCCCAGGCGCTCGCGGATCGCGTCCAGGTCGGACTTGGCGGTGAGGATGGCGTCCGTGAGCTGGCGAGCCATGAGGAGCGCGCGCTCTGCCGTGTCCAGGGAGGAGGCTGCTCGCGCGGCGTCCGTGTCGGCGGCCAGCTCGGCGGCGTCCAGGGCGGTGCGGGCGGACTCGAGGAGGGCGGCCGCCTTGTCGGGGTTGGGTTGGAGGGACGCGAGCGTCTTTTCGGGGTAGATGCTCGCGATGCTCGACAGCTCCTCGCGTGAGCGCTCCACGTCTGCCGCTTCTTCGACGAGGCGTTCGCGGGCCTGCGCGATTCGCTCGGGGAGCGCGGCCTGCTGGGATCGCCTGGCGCCGAAGGTGCGCTGGGCGTCGCGCAGGGGCACGAGGGTCGTCTCCAGGGCGGTGACGATCTCGGTGGCGAGCGCCGTCTTGGCCTCCGGGTTGTTGGTCGCGTGGATGCGGCCGAGCGTGGCGAAACCGCGGGTGACGGCCTCCTTCGCGTCTGTCACGAGGCGCTCGAACTGCTCGGTGGCCGAAATTCCGAACTGGGCCCTCGCGTAGGTGCACTCGTTGTCGGCGCGTTGCACCTCCTCGTCGGCCTTAAGCAAGCGACGGTTGGCCTCTTCGACGGTGTACTGCGCCGCCTGCGTGGCGGCCTGCCACCTCTCCTGGGTGGCTCGGGTGGCTCGGTCCTCGTCCTCCCGGTCCTGCTTGCGCTTGATGATCGAGGAGATCAAGCCGAAGACGCCGGCCGCCAGGCCGAACATCGCCCACTTGAATCCGCTACCGGAGGAGGACGAGCTGCTGGACGAGGATGAGGACGATGTGCTGGGGGAGGCGGTCGGGTTTGTGGATGCGGAGCCGGTCGCGGTTGCCGCGGGCGCTGCCGAGGCCGCGTTGCCGAAGGCCTGGGATGCGACGGCCGTGGCGACGGTGGCTGTCCCGTCGGCGCTCAGGGGCTCGACGGCGAACGCGGGAGCGGCGCACGGGAGCATCGCCACTGTCGCAGCAGCGGCGAGGCTGAGGCGTCGGATCCGTGTCACGGTACCCTCCTGGTTGATGGTGAACAGATTAAAATACACTGTCACGCTCGGATTTGTCGACAGTGCGCTGTATTTTGTGTCACGCTGCCCGGCTCCATGGCAAGTGTACGCGACCCGCGCTGAGTCGACGAGGCCATGGTCGTCACTCGCTCGGCCAACTAGAAGTTGCCCTGGTCGGAGGAGATCCCGCCCCCGCCGCTCGATGAGCCGCCCCAGCTCGAACCCGAACTCCACGAGTCGTGGTCGTTGTCCCACCTGTTCCTGTGGTGGGAGGACGAGCCGGAGTTCGACATGAGGATCGACCACAGGAGCGCCTCGCCGAGTGAGGAGCCAACCGAGGACATCGTCGAGGTGGAGCGCGAGGATTGGCCACTGTCCCAGGGGGCACCGGCCTCGCTCAGGGGCGTGGCCAGGACGCGATCGGCGCTGGCGCGGGCGTCGGATGCCAGGGTCGAGGCCTTGGCGGGGTCTGCGTCCAGGCTCGCGCGCGCGGCCTTGAGGGACTGCTCGGCGGAGTGGAGCGTGGAGCGCACGCTCAGGTCCATGGCGCCGCGTCGGCCCTGCACGTATCGCTGGGCGCGCTCGATGGCGGTTTCTGCCAGGGAGATCTGGGACTGTGCGCTCGCGTGTGCCTTCTGGTTGTTTTCGCGCTGAGTGCGCAGGGGTGCGAGGGCGGAATCGAGCATGGCCTCGGAGGCGCGCAGGTGTTCGAGGGCAGCCAGCGGGTCGCCCGTGTTCATGAGGGCGGCCTGGGCCTCGGCGATGGCGGTGCGCGCGTCGGCAACCAGCGGGTCGAAGACGGCGGGCTCGGCGCCCAGGCTCGTCACGTCCGTTATGTCGGCCGAGATGGAGCCGATAGCGGTGCTCAGACGTTCGCGGATCGCGTCCAGGTCGGACTTGGCGGAGAAGATCGCGTCGGTTTGGTGCTTGGCCATCATGAGCGCGCGATGGGCCGTATCCAGCGAACTCTCCGCCAGGGTGCGGTCGCTGTCCACCTCCCGCTTCGCAGTCGCGATAGCGGTTTCAGCGGTTGCCAGGAGCGCCAGGGCCTGCTCGGGGTTGTCCTGCAGGGAAGCGAGCATCTGGGCGGGGTAGATGCCGCTGATCGAGACCAGCTCGGTGGACGCCCGCTCCAGGTCGCCGCGCTGCTCGGCGAGGCGCTCGGAGGCCTCGCTGATGCGGCGCGGCAGGCTGGCCTGCTCGGAGCGCTTGTGCTCGAAGGAGTCCTGCATGGCGCTGAGGGGGTTCATGTACGTCCCGAGGTCACGCATGATGGCCGAGGCCAGGGATGCCTTCTCCGCGTCGCTGTGGGCGTCCTCCATCCGCTGTTGGGCGGCGAAGCCGCGCGAGACGGCGGCCTTGGCGGCCTCGAGGGTGCGGGAGAACTCGTCCGTTGCCGCGATGCCGAATTGGAGGCGCGCGAAGTCGAGTTCGTCGGAGGCGCTGCGCACCTGTTCGTCGGCGGCCAGGAGCTGTCGGTTGGCCAACGTGGCCATTTCTGCCGCGTTCGCGACGGGTGCCTTGCTGGGCTGGGTGGGAGTCTGTGCGGCGGTGGGAACGGAGCGGCGCGAGTTGCGTCGAACAAAGTATGAGATCAGCAAGAATCCAACCAGGATCGAGGGGAGCAAGGAACGTCCGGTGCCGAATAAGCTGAAAGAGCTAGAAGAACTCGAGGAGTGTGAGCCCGTCGAGCTTGTCGTCGAATTCTTGTTGGAAGCGACGTGGTCAATGAAGGCGACGGCTCCTGCTGCGGCGTCGGAGGGCGTCAGGGGGTTGCTGGAGAGTTTCGCCTCGGCGACGGCGCGGGCCTCGGCGCGCACGCTCGATGAAATCGATCCGCCTTTGACGCACGACCCGTCCTTTCGTGTCTCGTAGCCGATGTAGTAGATGATGGTGCCGTTGGAGGCAACCGAGTTCTTCAGGGTCTGTTCACACCACTGAGCCGCGTCCATGTTCGAGAAGTTGTCAACGATGACAACATCGACGGAGACGCCCTTGGAACGGGCGGTGCGCGCAGCGGTCTCGATGGTGGTGCGGTCGGAGTCAGTCAGCCACCCCGTCGGGTCGGTCACGATGCCGGTCGTGGTAACGGGGGAGGTGGCGAACGCGGGGGCACCGAGCGCAATCAGGAGCGAGGTGAGCATAGCGACGACGCTGAAGCGGCGGATTCGTGACACGGGGTCCTCCTGCATTGTGGTGAACAGGCTAACGTACACCACGGCGCGCGCGTTGGTCAGCGATGTGACGCACTATGCGAAACGTGGGTGCTGCTGAGGGTCAGTGTACGCGAAAGAGGGGGCAGCGGTGCTGTTCGCTACAGGCAGTCGTAAGGCTCCGACGCCGGGCGGGAGAGCACCCTATGATAGGGGGAGCCCATAGGGCTGAGAGACTATTGAGAGAAGGAGGGGACCATGCCCACCGGTAAAGTGAGGTTCTTCGACGCTGATCGCGGTTTCGGCTTCATCGCGGGAGACGACGGGGCGGATGTCTTCCTCCACTCGTCCGCGCTGCCGGCCGATGCGCGCAGTCCCAGGGTGGGTGCTCGCGTGGAGTATTCGGTGGCCGACGGACGCAAGGGACCGCAGGCGCTCAGCGTGCGTTTCCTGAAGGAGACAGCTTCCGTTGCCCGTGCCAAGCGCCGCAAGCCGCAGGCGATGGTGCCCGTGGTTGAGGACCTTATCAAGCTCCTCGACTCCTCGAGCGCCGCGCTGCGCCGCGGATCCTACCCGGACAACGCGACCAAGATCGCGAAGGTGCTGCGCGCCGTCGCAGAGGAATTTGATGCCTAAGACTGTGGCCCGCACGCGGGCAGTGAAAAAGGACGCCGTCCTGGAGGGCGCCGTCGACGTCGCGCGCGCTGGCGCCGAGGCCGTGGCACACCCGCGCCCTGTCGGTGAGCACGTGGGTTTCGAGATGGTGTCGGATCGCCTGGGTACGCACTACTTCGCCTCCACGGATGCGGGCTACGTGGGCTGGTGCTGGGCGGTGACAGTGGCGCGCGTGCCGCGCGGGCGCGTCGCCACCGTGTGCGAGGTCGACATGACCCCGCGCGAGGGCGCGCTCTTGGCCCCCGAGTGGGTGCCGTGGGAGGAGCGCCTGCGGCCTTCGGATATTTCGCGCGAGGACACTCTGCCCTACGTGGCTGACGACGAGCGCCTGGAGCACAGCTTCGAGGACACCAGCGAGGACCCGGACCTGCCGGTCGTGCGCGAACCCGGCATGGGGCGCCCGCGCGTCCTATCCGAGGAGGGGCGCAGCCAGGCTGCGAAGCGCTGGTATGAGTCGGAGCGCGGCCCGAAGGCGGGGCGTCGTGCGCGCAACACCTGCTCGACCTGCGGTTTCCTCGTGAAGATGAGCGGCGGCATGCGCCAGATGTTCGGCGTGTGTGCGAACGAGTGGGCGACCGATGACGGTGCCGTCGTGTCGCTGGATCACACGTGCGGCTCCCATTCGGAGACGGACGTGCCCAAGAATGGGACGGCCTGGCCGGTTCGTCCTTCCCGCGTGAATGAGGGCGCGCTGGACGCCGAGCCGATGCCGCACCCTGTCAAGGAGTCCCCTTCCGACGAGGCCGTGGCAGAGCAGGCGCAGGGTGCGCACCACTCCGAGGACACCCCTGAGGAGAGCGGGCAGCGTCAAGCCGACTGAGGCCTCGGCACACGAACTGACAGGAAGTACCCGGGAGGCGACTCCCGGGTACTTTCTCAACAAGTGGGAACACGGCGGGTATGTTTGCGTCGCCGGGCGCGACCAGGCACGATTAACCAGTGAATACCCAAGAAAAGACCGCCCCGTCCCGCGGCGGCTTCACACAGTCACTCGATTCGTTCTTCCAGATTTCCAAGCGCGGTTCGACCATCGGTCGCGAAATCCGCGGTGGAATTGTCACCTTCTTCGCGATGGCCTACATCCTGGTCGTCAACCCGTTGATTCTTGGCGAGGCCATCCCCAAAGACGGTCCGATCACGCCCGAGGGCATCGCCGCCGGCACCGCGCTTGTCGCGGGCATCATGACGATCCTCATGGGCGTCGTCGCCAACTACCCCCTCGCCCTCGCCGCCGGCCTCGGTCTCAACGCCGTCGTCGCCTTCACCCTGGTGCGCGGCGCGGGCCTGAGCTACGGCGAGGCCATGGGCGTCATCGCCTGGGAAGGTATCCTCATCTTCCTGCTGGTTCTGACCGGCTTCCGTGAGGCTGTCTTCCGCGCCGTTCCACCGGCCCTCAAGACCGCCATCACGGTGGGCCTGGGCCTGTTCGTGTCCCTCATCGGCTTGGTCAACGCGGGCATCGTGCGTACGGGCGCGACCCCCGTCCAGTTTGGTATTTCGGGGTCGCTCGACGGGTGGCCGGCCCTCGTCTTCGTGTTCGGCCTGTTCCTCATGATCATCCTCCACGTGCGAGGCGTCAAGGGCGCGGTGCTGATCTCGATCGTCGCCTCCACCGTGATGGCGGTCATCGTCCAGTTCTTCGCCGGCATCAAGCTCATTTCCGAGACGAACCCGACCGGCTGGGGTAAGACCGTCCCCGAGCTCACGCACTCCCCGATCGCGGTTCCGATCTTCAACACGCTCGGCAAAGTCGACCTCTTTGGCGGCTTCGGCAAGCTCGGCGTCGTCTCCGTCATCCTCCTGGTCTTCTCCCTCATGCTCGCCGACTTCTTCGACACGATGGGCACCATGGTGGCCGTGGGCGCCGAGGGTGACCTCCTCGACAAGGACGGCAACCCGCCCAAGACCCGCCAGATCCTGATCATCGACTCGCTGGCCGCCGTGGCCGGCGGCGTGGGCGGCGTCTCCTCGAACACCTCCTACGTCGAGTCCGCGTCGGGCGTCGCCGAGGGCGCTCGCACCGGCCTGGCCTCCGTGGTCACCGGCGTGCTCTTCCTGCTCTCGACCTTCCTGGCCCCCCTCGTCGAGCTCGTCCCGACCGAGGCCGCCTCCACGGCCCTCGTGTTCGTCGGCTACCTCATGATGACCCAGGTCCTCGAGATCGACTGGAAGGACCCCGAGGTCGCGATCCCGGCCTTCATGACGGTGGCCTTCATGCCCTTCGGCTACTCCGTGTCCGTCGGCATCGGCGTGGGCTTCGTGACCTACACGGTCATCCAGCTCGTCGTGGGCAAGGCTCGCAAGGTCCACCCGCTCATGTGGCTGGTCTCCGGCCTGTTCGTCATCTACTTCCTGATGGGTCCGATCCAGCGCCTCCTCGGCGCCGCCTGATTGCTCACCTGTCACCCCTTGTCCGACCCGCCGGAGCCTGCCTCCGGCGGGTCGGTCGTATCCTGGAAGAGCACCCGGCGAGCGAAGGAGCGCGAGCGCCCCGGCCTCGTCCCCGGGTGGTGAGGGAAAAGGAGGAGTGCCCGTGTCAGCAACGTTCGCCTCGCTGCGCTACGTCAACTACCGCTACTGGTTTATCGCGTCCCTGATCGCGTCGACCGGCGCGTGGCTTCAGCGCGTCGCCCAGGACTGGTACGTGCTCACCGTCCTGACCGACCACGACGCCTCCCAGGTCGGCGTCGTCACCGCCCTCCAGTTCATGCCCATCATCCTGTTTTCCGCCCACGCGGGGGTGCTGGCGGACCGCGTCCCCGGCCGGCGCCTCCTCCAATGCACGCAGGTCGGGGTGGGCCTCGTCTCCCTCATCATCGGTTTGGTCGTCCTGACGGGCACGGGGCAGCTGTGGCACCAGTACGTCCTGGCCTTCATCTCGGGGACCATCTCCGCGATCGACACACCCGCGCGCCAGTCCTTCGTCGGCGAGCTCGTGCCAGCCGACAAGATGGCCAACGCTGTCGCCCTGAACGCCACCGCCTTCCACACCGCGCGACTCATCGGCCCGGCCTCCGCGGGCTTGTTCATCGACTGGTGGGGGGTGGGTCCCGTCTTCCTTATTGACGCCGGTATGTTCGCCGCCCCCGTCATCGCCCTGGCCCTCATGCGCGCCGACCGCCTCTACCCGCGCACCCTCGTGCCGCGTGCTCGCGGCCAGCTGGCCGAATCCGTCGCCTACGTGCACAGTCGCACGGACATTCGCATCATCTTGGCGCTCATCTTCGTCGTGAGCGCCCTGGGCATGAACTTCCAGATGACCAGCGCGCTGATGGCCACGACGGTGTTCGGCAAGGCCGCCGGGTCCTTCGGCATCCTGTCGTCGTTTATGGCACTGGGCTCGATCCTGGGTGCAACGGGGGCTGCGCGCCGGGCCCCGCGCCTGCGCACGATCCTCATGGGTGCCGTCTTCTACGGCAGCGCGGAGATCGCGCTGGGCCTCGCGCCGTCCTATTGGTGGTTCGCTCTCCTGTCGATCCCCACGGGCTTTGGGATGCTGACGATGAACACGAGCGCGAACGCCCTGGTTCAGACTCGCACGGAACCAGACAAGCGCGGGCGCGTCATGGCCCTGTACTCCCTGGTCTTCCTGGGCGCGACGCCGATCGGCTCGCCGTTTATCGGGTGGGTGGGGACGACGTTCGGCGCGCGCTGGGCGCTCCTGGTGGGCGGGATCGCGTCCCTGGGTATCGCGCTCGTGTGCGGCGCGTGGGCGATGATCCACTGGAAGGGGCGCGTCGTGCGTCGGCCCTCGTTCCCGTGGGTGGGCGTGGACGCCGACTCCTCGGTGGATGCGCCGCGCCGGTCGGTCACCTCGGCCTGACGCCCCCGCGCGGGTGGGCGATCAGAGGACGCGTTCCAGGCAGTAGTCGATGCACTCCAAGAGCGCCTCGACGTCGCCGATTTGCACGCTGGGCCAGGTGCCGATGCGCAGCTGGTTGGCACCCACGCCGCGGTAGGCGCCGATGTCCACGATGCCGTGGGCACGCAGGTGCGCGGCCAGGTCGCAGGCCTTGACGTCGGCGTTGATCTCGATCGTCGCCGTGACGGGCGAGCGCCACGCCTCCTCGGCCACGAACGGGTAGAGCGCCGGGTGTGTGATCGCCCAGTCGTAGACGAGGGACGAGGCCTGGGCGCAGTGGGCGCTCACTGCCTCAATTCCGCCGAGCTCGTTGAGCCACGCGACCTGGCGCTGCGCCATGATGATGGTCGCCAGGGCCGGGGTGTTGAGTGTCTGGTCCTTGCGCGAGTTGTCGATCGCGGCGGATAGGGAGAGGAACTGCGGGATCCAGCGTCCGCCCGGGGCGGCCTCGATAGCGCGGGCGCGCTCGATGGCGGCGGGGGAGAGGATGGCCACCCACAGGCCGCCGTCCGAACCGATGGCCTTTTGCAGCGAGAAGTAGTAGGCGTCGACCTGGGTGAGGTCCACGGGCGCGGCACCCGCGATGGAGGTGGCATCCACGAGGGTCAGCGCGCCGGGCGCATCCACACGGTAGACGGGGGAGGTGACGCCCGTCGAGGTTTCGTTGTGCGGGTAGGCGTACGCGTCGACGCCCTCGGCGGCCGAGCGCGGTGCTAGCGTGACCAGGGAACCCGCCACGGCCTCGTCGATGAGGGGAGCGGCCAGGTGTGGTGCGCGCTCGGCTGAGGTGGCGAACTTCGCTCCGAAAGCGCCCCAGGAGCCGAAGGCCGCGCGCGAGGAGATGAGGCACGCGCAGGCCGCGTCCCAAAACGCGGAGGCGCCGCCGTTGCCTAGGACGACCTCGTAGCCGTCGGGAATGTTCAGGAGCGTGCGCAGACCCTCCTTGAGGGAGGCGACGACGCTGCGCACGGGGGACGCGCGGTGGGAGGTGCCCATGAGGAGGGGAGTGAAGAGGGCTTCGAGCTGGTCGATGCGCACCACGGAAGGGCCGCAGCCGAAGCGGCCGTCGGCGGGCAGGAGGACCGGGTCAATGTCGGGGAAAGCCACCATGTCCACAGCCTAACCCTGCGCGCGGATCTATTTCCATCATGCCCATTAATCGAATTAGGGTGAAAAAGCGCACGTCACGACGCGCACTTTTTCGCATGAGTGTGTCGATTCCATCCAAGAAAAGGAAGGTCACCCTATCCTGGTGTTCGTAGGTGCCCCTTGAAGGAGGACGACGTGGCAGACCTGATTGACACCACCGAGATGTATCTCAAGACCATTCTTGAGCTCGAGGAAGACGGGGTGACGCCCCTGCGCGCCCGCATTGTGGATCGCCTGGGACATTCCGGGCCGACGGTGTCGCAGACGGTCGCGCGCATGGAGCGCGATGGGCTGCTGCACGTGATGGGGGACCGGCGTCTGGAGCTGACCGAGGAGGGGCGCGCGCATGCGACCGAGGTGCTGCGCAAGCATCGCCTGGCCGAGCGCCTGCTGCTCGACGTCATCGGGCTGGAGTGGGCACAGGTCCACGACGAGGCCTGCCGATGGGAGCACGTGATGAGCGACGCTGTTGAGGCGCGCCTGGTGGAGCTGCTTCACGATCCCACGCTCGATCCCTACGGCAACCCCCTGCCGGGCGTGAGCGGTGCTGAGCGCCTGCACTCCGCGGAGCTGGCGGTGCGCTCGTTTGAGTCGGGCGCGCTGACCCTGGCGCGCATCGGCGAGCCCATCCAGGCTGCCCCTGAGTTGCTGGCCGCCTTCGATGAGCTGGGCCTGCGTCCGGGCGCGCGCGTGGGCTTGTCGGCGCACGGCGACGTCGTGCGCGTCTCCGCGCTCGACGAGGCCGGGGAGGTTCGCGGTTACCTGACCATCGCGATGCCACTGGCCGCTCACCTGTTCGTGCGCGGCGAGTAGGCGCGAGTGTGACGAGGCCGGGGCCCATTCGGGTCTCGGCCTTCGTTTTGCACGGAAACGAGCCTATCTCGGATTATGGAACAAGTGTGACGAGTTAGTGATAGGTCCAGTTTTCCCCGAAATCGCGGGGCTCAAATGTCACGAAACGATAACGGTGGGGTATTGAGGGGTGTTGACGTGTTACCGGAACGTGACATTGACCAGCTGTGCAGGCTATAGTGAGTACCGGTCATCAGACCAACCGCCCATCCGGCACCCGAAGTGAGACAACGGATGGTGTGGAAACAGCGTCTCACGCGGGGAACCCATTTCCGGCTCCTCGTAGCCTTGGGGTGAAGCTCGCACGACGAGCCGGGCCTCCCGCCCGAACCCGACAGCTAACCTCGCAGGGAAACAGGGAGAAAACGAGTGAAGACTTCTAAGCCTGCTCCGCGTCACCGCCTGGCACGCCGCCCCATGACCGCCGCTGTGGTCGAGGGCGTGGCCCCCACGAACGCCGCTCGCCCGATCGCCTTCGCGTCGGCAGCCGGTGTTGCGCTGACCGCGATTGCCGCCGGTGTCGCTAACGCCGCCCCGGCCACCCCCCAGTCCGAGCCGCAGAGCGCGGACCTGAACACCACGACCATTGCCGTCGACGACGTCACCACGGTTGAGGTTCCGGATATCGCGTGGACCGCCGAGGATGGCATCGCCGAGTCCGTCACCGCCGAGGCCCCCGCAGCCCCCGAGCCGGAGGCAGCTCCCGCCGATGAGACCGACGCGAACGCCTCTGATGGCGCTGCCTCGCGTTCCGAGTCCCGCGGCGAGATGTCCACCGCGTCTTCGGATACCTCGGCCCGTCAGGCCGCCGTCAACGCCGCTGGATCGGACATCGTCTCCGTCGCCCTCGGCCTGACCGGCATTCCCTACGTCTACGGTGGCGAGACCCTCGCCGGCCTGGACTGCTCCGGCCTGGTCAAGTACGCCTACGCGGCTGCCGGCATCAACCTGCCGCACTCCTCGTCCGCTCAGGCCGCTGGCGGCACCATCGTGTCCGACCCGCAGCCCGGCGACATCGTGTCCTACCC
>CABKMZ010000010.1 GCA_902373545.1 uncultured Actinomyces sp.
GCGAGCTTCGCTCGGCGCGTCGTCTCGAAGCCCGGCCAGGCCCCGCAGGCCTCGCGGCGGCCTCCAATCGGGCGGCGCCGGGCATGATCCGGCCGGGCCCCGCAGGCCTCGCGGCGGCCTCCAATCGGGCGGCGCCGGGCATGATCCGGCCGGGCCCCGCAGGCCTCGCGGCGGCCTCCAATCGGGCGGCGCCGGGCATGATCCGGCCGGGCGGCGCCGCCGCCCACGTGCACCGCAGTCAGGCCCCGCAGGCCTCGTGATGACAGGTTACTCAACAATGTCGCACGTAATTCCCTGACACGTGTTTCAAATGTTGAAGTCGCATCGTTGGAATTGCAACGTTTTGAGCACATCTTGAAAACTGACCGATGTAAATTACGTGCGACTTTTGTTCTGGCTAACGGCGTGGCCTCGTCGCAGAGATAACGGGACCCCGCTCGCCGATGCCGTGCGGGGTCTGGTGCTGAGGGTAATCAGGTGGCTGGGCGCTTCAACAGCGCCACGTCGATGCACGCGCCGATCAACGCCGCGACGACGGTGGGGAGAATCCAACCGAGCTGGAGGGCCTGGAGCGGGCTCCACAGGAGCACCGCGTTGATTGGCCCGGTGGCGACGCCGAGCTGCGCGAGGGTCGTGAACGCCGACCACGCCGCCGCCATCCATGTGCCCAGGCGGAACGTCCACAGTGCCGGGGTGGCCAGGCGTAGCGGGTGGGTTGCGATCGTGAGGAAAACGATGGTGATCGCGATCGGGTACAGGAACTTGATGATCGGAAGGGCGATGGCGAGCACTGAGCTCAGGCCCGCGGAAGCCAGGACGAAGGCGATGAGCGTAAAGACGATCATCCACGCACGGTAGGAGATCGTGGGCAACAACCGGTTAAAGAACTCCGAGGTGGCCGCGATGAGGCCGACTGCCGTCGTCATGCACGCCGTGAGCACGATGAGCCCAAAGACGATCTGCCCGGGCCACCCCATCGTCATCCGGGCTGCGTCGACGAGCAGGGTCGCCCCGTCCGAGTAACTCTGGCCATTGGGGATGACGTGTCCGACGAGGCCGAGGCCCACGTACACAACGGCAAGTAGCGCGCCCGCGATTACCGCCGCGGTGGAGGTACGCCGCACGACCTTCGCGCCGATCCCGCCTCCGGTGTGCCCCAGCGAGGTGACGACGATAATGCCAAAGGCCAGCGCGGCGATCGAATCCATCGTCATGTATCCCTCAAGCAAGCCGGCGGCCAGGGGAGTGCTCGTGTATTCGCCCGTCGGCGCGTCGTGGGAAGCCGGCAACGAAGCGAGGGAGAGGAACACAAGCAGGATGAGAAGCCCCAGCAGAATGGGGGTGAGTATCTTGCCGAGGCTGTCGATGATGTTGCGGGGGTTCCAGCACAGGTAGAAGGCGATGCCGAAGAACACCAGGCAGAAGATGACCGACGCAACCAGCGACTGCGTGCCGATGAGGGGCGCGACGGCCGTCGAAAACGACACGGCGGCCGTGCGTGGAAGGCCGAAGAACGCTCCGATCGACAGGTACACGAGGACGGAGAAGACGAGGCCAAAGGGCTTGCCCGCTCGGCTGACGAGGTCGCGCATGTCGGTGCCCGACAGGGCAATCGTGATGATCGAGATGACGGGCAGAGCGACGCCACCGATGAGGAAGCCGATCATGGCGGGTGTGACGTTCGTGCCCGCGGAGGCACCCATGATGGGCGGGAAAATCAGGTTGCCTGCCCCGAAGAACATGGAGAACAGAGTCAGGGAGGTCGCAATGAGGACCGCGGTGCTTGAACGCTGGTTGGAATCGTCGTTGACTGTGTGCGTCACTGGTACTCACTGTGTGGTATCGGGGCTTGGACAGCACCAATTCTTGCATGAGGGCGCATATGCGCAACTGCAAAGGCGCTAACCTGGGGAGGTGACGACTTCTCTTTCTGTTGGCAATTGCTCTGCTACGCTGCTGCGTCCGCTTGGCGCGCGCCACGATAGTGGTCCTGCCCGTGTTGTTGCGGTCAGTGGTGGGATTGGCTCGGGTAAGTCTTCCGTGACCTCGACTTTCGCGCGGCTGGGCGGCCACGTTGCCGACGCCGACGCAATCGCGCGACAGATTCTCGAGCCGGGGCAGCCTGCGTTGGCGCGTGTCGCCGAGCGTTTCGGCACCGACCTGATCCGCGAGGACGGGACCCTGGACCGCGCCGGCCTGGCGCGTCGCGTTTTTGCAGGCGAGGGTTCGGCTGAGAGGGTCGCCGCTCTCAACGCCATTACCCACCCCGCCATCGAGGCTCGCGCCAGGGAGATTCTGGGCGGTGCTCCCGAGGGGGCGGTTGCCGTCTACGATATTCCGTTACTCATCGAAGGCGATCACGCGCAGCGTTTCGACGCCGTCGTCATCGTCGATGCTCCCCTCGACGTGCGCATCAAGCGCCTGGAGGGCAGGGGAGTGCCGCCCGAGGACGCGCGCGCCCGGATCCGCGCCCAGGCCTCGTCGGACGAAAGGCGAGCGATCGCGCACGTCTGGATCGACAACTGCGGCAGCGCGGACGACCTCGCGCAGGTGAGCAGACAGGTGTGGGAGCGCTGGCTGAGCGCCGACCTGTAGGGTGCCAGGGACGAGGCCGTGGCCGGGCGTCGCTGGCGGCGCACCCGGGCGGGTCCTCCGCGCGATGGTGGGGCGTGGGCGGTAGCGTAGGGGAGTGAGCGAAACCCCCGTCATCCGCCAGGACAAGCCCTTCGAGGTCATCTCTCCCTACACCCCGTCGGGCGACCAGCCCAAGGCGATCCGTGAGCTGGCCGCGCGCATTCGCGACGGCGAGCAGGACGTCGTCCTCATGGGTGCCACCGGCACCGGCAAGAGCGCGACCACCGCGTGGCTCATCGAGGAGCTGCAGCGCCCCGCGCTGGTCCTGGAGCCCAACAAGACGCTGGCCGCCCAGCTGGCCGCCGAGTTCCGCGAGCTGTTGCCGAACAACGCCGTCGAGTACTTCGTCTCCTACTACGACTACTACCAGCCCGAGGCCTACGTCCCCCAGACGGACACCTTCATCGAGAAGGACTCCTCGATCAACGACGAGGTCGAGCGCCTGCGTCACAGCGCCACGAACTCCCTGCTCACCCGCCGAGACACGGTCGTCGTCTCCTCCGTGTCCTGCATCTACGGCCTGGGTACCCCCGAAGAGTACGTGGCCCGCATGATCGAGCTGAGCCGCGGCATGATCATCGACCGCGACGCGCTCCTGCGACGCTTCGTGGCCATGCAGTACGTGCGCAACGACATGGCGTTCACGCGCGGCACCTTCCGCGTGCGCGGGGACACGATCGAGATCATTCCCGTGTACGAGGAACTCGCCATCCGCATCGAGATGTTCGGCGACGAGATCGACTCCCTCGCCGTCCTGCACCCGCTGACCGGTGACGTCATCTCCGAGGTCGACCACACCTACCTCTTCCCGGCGTCGCACTACGTCGCCGGCGAGGAACGCATGAAGAAGGCCATCGCTTCCATCGAGAATGAGCTCGAGGACCGCCTCGAATGGTTCCGCGGGCAGAACAAGCTCCTGGAGGAGCAGCGCCTGCGCATGCGCACCACCTTCGACCTGGAGATGCTCAAGGAAATCGGGTCGTGCTCAGGCGTGGAAAACTATTCGCGACACATCGACGGGCGAGGCCCCGGCACGCCGCCGCACACGCTCCTGGACTACTTCCCCGACGATTTCCTGCTCATCATCGACGAGTCACACGTGACCGTCCCCCAGGTCGGCGCCATGTTCGAGGGCGACATGTCGCGCAAGCGCACCCTCGTCGACTATGGGTTCCGTCTGCCCTCAGCGATGGACAACCGCCCCCTGAAGTGGGACGAGTTCACGGCGCGCATCGGCCAGACCGTCTACCTGTCGGCCACCCCCGGCCCCTACGAGCTGGAGCGCTCCGACGGCGTCGTCGAGCAGATTATTCGACCCACGGGCCTGGTGGACCCGCTCGTCGTCGTTAAACCGACCGAGGGCCAGATCGACGACCTGCTCGAGCAGGTGCGCGTGCGCGTCGAGCGCGACGAGCGCGTCCTGGTCACCACCCTGACGAAGAAGATGGCCGAGGAGCTCACCACCTACCTGGCCGAGCGCGGCGTCAAAGTCGAATACCTGCACTCCGACGTCGACACCCTGCGCCGCGTCGAGCTGCTGCGCGAGCTGCGCCTGGGCACCTTCGACGTTCTCGTCGGCATCAACCTGCTGCGCGAGGGCCTGGACCTGCCCGAGGTCTCGCTGGTCTCGATCCTGGACGCCGACAAGGAGGGCTTCCTGCGCTCCACCCGCTCGCTCATCCAGACGATCGGCCGCGCCGCCCGAAACGTGTCCGGCGAGGTCCACATGTACGCCGACAACATGACAGACTCCATGAACGAGGCCATCTCCGAGACGATGCGTCGCCGCGAGATCCAGATCGCCTACAACAAGGAACACGGCATCGACCCGCAGCCGCTGCGCAAGAAGATCTCCGACGTCACCGACATGCTGGCCCGCGAGCAGGTCGACACGCAGACCCTCCTGGAGGGCGGGTACCGCAAGGAGAAGAGCGCACGCGACCGAGGTGCGGCCGCGACGCCTGCCGTCTCGAATCCTGGTCAGCGCGCGGAGGCCGAGCTCGCCGACCTCATCGAAGAGCTCTCCGCCCAGATGATGACCGCCGCCCAGCACCTCCAGTTCGAGGTCGCCGCGCGCCTACGCGACGAAATCGAGGACTTGAAGAAGGAATTGCGTGCCATGAAGCGCGCCCACTAACGCCCGCCGCGCCTCGCCGGAGGGACGCAGCCACGGCCTCGTTCCCGGAAAACCCTCGGTGTCAAGCGACCGATGCCACTGACCGGGCGTGGACGAGCGCGCAAGGGCCCCACTAGACTGGACGCGTTAGCGGAGGGGAGTACTCCCACCAACAGTGGCGTCGTCATCACGACGGCCCGCCCGTGCGGCGCGGCCTCCGGCGCCACCGGCCAGAACCCCTGGCGGGAGGAGACCTCCGGTACCCGACTCGTACCGGAGGCCCCACGTATGCACGTGCACGCGCTCGCCTGGATCGTCCTGGCCGGCATCATCGTGACCATGATCGTCGTCGACATCGTCGGCCACGTCCGCACCCCCCACGAACCCACCCTCAAGGAAGCCACCTGGTGGTCGGTCGCCTACATCGCGATCGCCCTCGTCTTCGGCGTCATCGTGTGGGCAGTGTGGGGACCGCAGTACGGTCAGGAGTACCTGGGCGGTTACATCACCGAAAAAGCGCTGAGCATTGACAACCTCTTCGTCTTCGTTATCATCCTGTCCAGCTTCCGCGTGCCGCGCAAGGATCAGCAGGAAGTCCTGCTGGCGGGCATCGTCATCGCGCTGATCCTGCGCCTTATCTTCATTCTCGCGGGCGCGGCCCTCATCGAGAACTTCTCGTGGGTGTTCTACCTCTTCGGCGCGTGGCTCCTGTGGACGGCGATCGGCCAGGTCCGCGAAGGCACGGGACAGGACGAGGAGGACGAGGAATACCGCCCGCCGTCAATCGTGCGCTGGGTGTCCAAGATCGTTCCCGTCACCGACGGCTTCATCGGCTCGCGCATGCTCTACCGCCACGGCGGCCGCACCTACATCACCCCGATGATCCTGTGTGTCATCGCGGTGGGTACCGCCGACGTCATGTTCGCTGTCGACTCCATCCCCGCGATCTACTCGCTCACCAACGAGGCCTACCTGGTCTTCGCGGCCAACGCGTTCTCCCTGCTGGGCCTGCGTCAGCTCTACTTCCTTATCGACGGCCTGCTCGACCGCATCGTCTTCCTCCACTACGGCCTGGCCGCGATCCTCGGCTTCATCGGCTTCAAGCTCATCAACCACGCGCTGCACACGAACGAACTGCCCTTCATCAACGGCGGTCACGAGGTCTCCGCGATTCCGGAGCCATCGATCGCCTTCTCGCTGGGCTTCATCGTCGTGACGATCCTCATCACGGTCGCGGCCTCCCTGGCGGTGTCTCGCTCCCGGCGTGGAAGCGAAGAAAGCGCCGCGTAAGGGCGTTATGATGCCTCGGTCGAGTAGTTAAGAGGTATACATGGTTATTCATCCGTGGGCTTGGGGAATCCTCGCGCTGGTCGCTATCGGCCTGGTCGCCATCGATTTTCTGGGGCACGCGCGCAGACCCCACCCGCCCACAGCGGTGGAGGCAGCTCGCTGGACCCTCTTCTACGTCGGGCTGGCCGCCCTTTTCGGCGTCGGCATTTGGCTGACGAACGGCTGGCTCTACGCCCAGGAGTTCTACGCGGGCTGGGCCATGGAGTGGTCGCTGTCGGTCGACAACCTCTTTGTCTTCATTCTCATCCTCAAGGCCTTTCGTGTCCCCCGGGAGAACCAGCAGAAGGCGCTGCTCTTCGGCATCGTCATCGCGCTGGTGCTGCGCCTCGTCTTCATCCTGCTCGGCGCCGCACTGGTCTCTCGATTCTCGTGGGTGTTCCTCATCTTCGGGGTGTGGCTGCTGTGGACCGCCGTGTCTCAAGTTCGGGAGACTGCCAGGGGCGACGAGGAGGACGACGAGTACCACGAGAATGGCTTCATTCGCCTCGTGCGGCGCGTCCTGCCCATCACCGACGGTTTCATCGGCAACCGGATGCTCTACCGTCACGGCGGGCACACCTACCTGACGCCCCTGTTTGTCGTCGTGCTGGCCCTGGGCTCCGCGGACCTGATGTTTGCGTTTGATTCGATTCCTGCGATTTTCGGCGTGACCCAGCAGGCGTTCCTGGTCTTCGCATGCAACGTGTTTGCGCTCATGGGATTGCGCCAGCTGTTTTTCCTCGTGGACGCGTTGCTGAGTAAACTCGTGTACCTTGGCTACGGGCTCGGCGTGATTTTGAGTTTTATCGGCGTCAAGCTGATCCTTGAGGCGCTGCACGCGAACACTCTTCCGTTTATCAACGGGGGAGCGGGCGTGGAGTGGGCGCCGGAGATTTCTGTGTCGGTATCGCTGGGCGTCATCGTCGTGACGCTCGCGGTCACTGTTGTCGCGTCGCTGATTCGCGCCGCGATGGATGAGGGGGAAGCCCGTGAGCACTGACGTGGCGCGCTTAGACGAGCGCGGCCTGAGTACCGACGAGGTCTTTGAACGGATGTCGCGCGGCGCGGTCAACCGCGTCAAGGATCGCACGTCGCGGTCCGTGGCATCGATCATCCGCGAGAACGTGCTGACGCTCTTCAATGCGATCATCGTCGGAGCGTCGATCATTGTCTTGCTGTTCGGTGACCTGCGCGACGGTATTTTCGGCGGCGTTATGGTCATCAACGCGGTGATCGGCATCGTCTCGGAGCTGCGCGCCAAGCGCACGCTGGACTCCCTGGCGATTGTCGATGCGCCGCAGGCGTCCGTCCTGCGCGACGGGACGGTGTCGGTGATTGCGGCGCGCGACGTCGTAATCGACGATGTCATCGAGTTGACCCTGGGTGATCAGGTGAGCGTGGACGGCACGGTGTTGGCGTCCGCGGGCCTGGAAATCGACGAGTCGCTGCTGACGGGCGAGTCGCGCCCAGTCAAGAAGAAGGTCGGCGACGAGCTCCTGGCCGGCACGAGTGTCGTGGCCGGGTCGGGCCGCATGATCGCCACGGCGGTGGGCGAGCGCGTGTACGCGCAGGGCTTGTCCGAGCAGGCGCGCGCCTACACGCGCACGATCTCGGAGATTCAGGTGTCGATCAACCGCGTCCTGCAGGTCGTCTCGATCATGCTGCTCCCGATCGTGGCGCTGACGTTCTACTCGCAGAACCGTATCGCCGGCGGCACCGGGGGAGACTGGCGTTTCGCCCTGGTGCTCTCCGTCGCGTCGGTGATCGGCATGATTCCGCAGGGCCTGGTGCTGCTGACCTCCATGAACTTCGCGATCGGATCGGCGACGCTGGCCCGCCGGGGCGTCCTCGTCCAGGAGCTGCCCGCGGTCGAGGTGCTGGCCCGCGTCGACTGCCTGTGCCTGGATAAGACGGGCACGCTGACGACGGGTGGCATCCGCGTGCGCGAGGTTGACGTCGTCTCGGGCGAGGAGGCCGTGGTGCGTCGCGCGCTGGCGACTGCGGCGAGCGACCGCACGAACGCGACGGCTGAGGCGATCTGGGGTTTCTTGGACGAAGAAGCGCTGGCCGGTGCGCAAGAGCGCGCCGAGTGGACCGTCCCCTTCTCCTCGGCCCGCAAGTGGAGCGCGTGGGGCACCGACTCCGAGTCCTGGATCTTGGGCGCACCCGAGTTCGTCATCGACGAGGCCGTGGCCGCCAACGCGGACATTCTGGAGCAGGTGCGTGGCTTCGCCCGTGGCGGCTCCCGCGTCGTCGCACTCGTCCACTCGGACGCGGTGGTCGCCGACGACGAGCTTCCGACGTCGCGCGAGGTCGCCGCGATCGTGGTTCTTGAGGAGGACTTGCGAGAGGACGCCGCCGAGACACTGGACTACTTCCGTTCGCAGGGCGTGCACGTGCGCGTCATCTCGGGCGACAATCCGACGACCGTGGGCGCGCTGGCCACGCAGGCAGGCCTGACCGCCCCCGACGGCTCGCCCGCACGCCTCATGGACGCGCGCGATCTACCCGAGGACCTGACCTCCGAAGAGTTTATCGACGCGATCGAGAACCACGACGTGTTCGGCCGCGTCACCCCCGAGCAAAAGCGCGCCATGGTTGGTGCCCTCCAGGCCCGCGACCACTGCGTGGCCATGACGGGCGACGGCGTCAACGACGCCCTGGCCCTCAAGGACGCGGATCTGGGGATCGCCATGGGCAACGGCACGCAGGCCACGAAGGCGGTCGCGCAGATTGTTCTCGTGGACTCGAAGTTCTCGGTGCTGCCGGGCGTCTTGTCGGAGGGCCGACGCATCATCGCGAACATGGAGCGCGTCTCCTCGCTGTTCCTGGCCAAGACCACCTACGCCGCCGTGCTCGTCATTGTCACCGCCCTGGTCGGCTGGCGCTACCCGTTCCTGCCTCGCCAGTTCAGCTACATCGACTCCCTGACGATCGGTATCCCCGCGTTCTTCCTGGCGCTGTGGCCCAACCCGCGCCGCTACGTGCCCGGATTCCTGGGGCGCACGCTCTCGCTCGCGATGCCGACGGGTTTCATTCTGGCGGCGGCCGCGCTCACCGCTTTCGGCATCGTCGATGGGCCGCCGCAGGCGCGCGAGTCCACGGCCGCGATCCTCTCCCTCATGAGCGGAGCCATCTGGCTGCTGGTCATCACGTCCCGACCATTGTCGACGTGGAAGTGGGTCCTGCTCATCTGCGTCACGAGTGCGACGATCGGTGGTGTCTTCATCCCGCCGGTGTTCCACTTCTTCTCGATGGTCACGCCCAGCCTGAACGAGTGGCTCGTCATCGGCTGCGTGGGTGCCAGCGCGGCGGCCCTGATCGAGGTCGCGCAGCGTATCTTCTACGCGCGCCAGTTCGCCCGCTCCCTTCAGGACTAAAGCGGAGGGCAACAAAACGAGGCCGGTGCGGGTGACCCCGCCCCGGCCTCGTACGTTGAGGCGACTCAGAACACCCGGATGACGGGGTTCCACTCGCGGATGAGGCGCGCCTGGATGACCTCGGCGACGTAGAAGGGATCCTGGTTGAGGATCTGCTCGACGTCGGCTTCGCTTGACGCATTGATGAGAATCAGCGCGCCGGGGACCTCGCCAGCGAGGGGACCGGAAGCGACGTTGATCCCCTGCTCAAGCAGGCCGGACAGGAACGCGCGGTGCGTCGGGCGCACCTCGTCCATGGTCTGCGTCATCGAGGGGTTGTACACGTATTCAACTGCATAGTAAGCCATACGCATAACACTAGCCCTGATCCGCGCTTTTGCCTAGGGGACGGTTAGGATCGAAGGGTGCATGACAAGCTAATCATCCAGGGCGCCCGCGAACACAACCTCAAGGACGTGACCCTGGAGCTGCCCCGCGACTCCATGATCGTCTTCACCGGCCTGTCTGGATCCGGTAAATCATCCCTCGCCTTCGACACGATCTTCGCCGAAGGGCAGCGTCGCTACGTCGAGTCCCTGTCCTCCTACGCCCGCCAGTTCCTGGGCCAAATGGACAAGCCCGACGTGGACTTCATCGAAGGCCTCTCGCCGGCCGTCTCCATCGACCAGAAGTCCACCTCGCGCAACCCGCGCTCGACCGTCGGCACGATCACGGAGATCCACGACTACCTGCGTCTGCTCTACGCACGCGCCGGCGTCGCCCACTGCCCCGAGTGCGGGGCGCGCATCCAGGCCCAGACGCCCCAGCAGATCGTCGATCGCGTGCGCACCATGGACGAGGGCACGCGCTTCCAGGTTCTCTCCCCGGTCGTGCGTGGCCGTAAGGGCGAATACCAGGACCTCATCGACGAGCTGCGCTCCGAGGGCTACACGCGCGCGATCATCGACGGCGAGACCGTGCGCCTGGAGAACGCCCCGAAGCTGGAGAAGAAGCTCAAGCACACGATCGAGGTCATTATCGATCGCCTCGTCGTGCGCGACGGCATGCGTCAGCGCCTCACCGACTCCGTCGAGACCGCGCTGCGCCTGTCCGATGGCCTCGTCGTCATCGACTGCGTGGATATGGACCCTGAGGACCCGGAGCGCCGCCGCCGTTTTTCGGAAAAGCGTGCCTGTCCCAACGATCACCCGCTTGCTCTCGACGAGATCGAGCCGCGCACCTTCTCCTTCAACGCACCCTACGGCGCCTGCCCGGATTGCGCGGGCCTGGGTTTTCGCCAGGAGGTGGACCCCGAGCTGGTCGTGCCCGACGAGGAACGGTCCCTGGCCGACGGGGCGGTCATCCCCTGGAACTCCAACTTCAAGTACCACAAGAAGCTCCTTGAATCCCTCTCCAAGGAACTGGGCTTCGCGATGGGGACCCCCTGGAAGAATCTTCCCAAGAAGGTCAAAGACGCCGTCCTGTACGGCAAGGACTACGAGGTCTCCGTCAAGTTCCGCAACCGCTGGGGGCGCGAGCGCTCCTACACGACAGGCTTCGAGGGTGCGGTCAAGTACATCGAGCGCAAGCGCGAGGAGACCGAGTCGGCGGCCGTGTCGGAAAAGCTCGACTCGTACATGCGCGAGATTCCCTGCCCGACCTGTCACGGCGCGCGCCTGAAGCCCGAGGTGTTGGCCGTGCGTATCGGCGACAAGTCGATCGCCGAGCTCTCCGATATGTCCATCACGGAGGCTCGCGCCTTCCTCGCTGAGGTCGAGCTGGAGAAGCGTGCCCGTTCCATCGCCGCGCCGATCCTGACGGAGATCGAGGCGCGCCTGGCCTTCCTGGTCGACGTGGGGCTGACCTACCTGACCCTCTCGCGCAGCGCCGGGACGCTCTCGGGCGGCGAGGCGCAGCGCATCCGCCTGGCCACCCAGATCGGCTCGGGCCTCGTCGGCGTGCTCTACGTGCTCGACGAGCCCTCGATCGGCCTGCACCAGCGCGACAACCGCAAGCTGATTGCGACGCTTGAGCGCCTGCGGGACCTGGGCAACACGCTCATCGTCGTCGAGCACGACGAGGAAACCATGGAGGCCGCGGACTGGATCGTCGACATCGGACCGGGCGCGGGGGAGACGGGCGGCTGGGTCGTCCACTCCGGCCCCCTGTCCGAGCTGCTGAAGAACCGCAAGTCTCTGACCGGCCAATACCTGTCGGGCAAGCGCCGCATCGCGCTGCCGCCCACGCGCCGTCCCATCGACAAGAAGCGCGTCGTGACCGTCAAGGGCGCTCGCGAGAACAACCTGAAGACAGTTGACGTGTCCTTCCCGCTCGGCGTGTTTACGGCCGTCACGGGTGTGTCGGGATCCGGAAAGTCCACCCTCGTCAACGGGATCCTGTACAAGACTCTGGCCTCGCGCCTCAACGGCGCGCGCATGGTCCCGGGCCGTCACCGCACGATTACGGGCATCGAGCAGCTCGACAAGGTCGTGCACGTCGACCAGAGCCCGATCGGGCGCACGCCGCGCTCCAACCCGGCGACCTACACGGGCGTGTGGGACCTGATCCGTAAGCTGTTCGCCGAGACGCAGGAGGCGAAGGTGCGCGGTTACGGACCGGGGCGCTTCTCCTTCAACGTCAAGGGCGGGCGCTGCGAGTCCTGCAAGGGCGACGGCACGCTCAAGATCGAGATGAACTTCCTGCCCGACGTGTACGTACCCTGCGAGGTGTGCCACGGGGCTCGCTACAACCGCGAGACCCTGGAGGTGGAGTACAAGGGCAAGACGGTCGCCGACGTGCTCGACATGCCGATCGCCGAGGCCGCCCAGTTCTTCGCTCCGATCTCGCGCATTGCCCGACACCTCAACACGCTCGTCGAGGTGGGCCTGGGATACGTGCGCCTCGGCCAGAGCGCGACGACCCTGTCGGGCGGCGAGGCTCAGCGTGTCAAGCTGGCCTCCGAGCTGCAGCGCCGCTCGACGGGGCGCACGGTCTACGTGCTCGACGAGCCCACGACGGGCCTGCACTCCGAAGATATCCGCAAGCTCCTCATGGTCTTGCAGTCTCTGGCGGACAAGGGCAATACGGTCATCGTCATCGAGCACAATCTGGATGTCATCAAGAGCGCAGACTGGATCATCGATATGGGACCTGAGGGCGGCGCCGGCGGCGGCACGGTCGTCGCGCAGGGCACGCCCGAGGATGTCGCGACCGTGGAGGAGTCCTTCACGGGCCAGTACCTGGCGGAGGTCCTCGCGAAGGAGGCGCAGCGCGACGCCGATGGCTCGTAGGAGAACCCGCTAGTATGGGCCTTATGATCCCTGCTTACGGTTTGTACGGTTTCGCCCATTACTGGCCCTCCTGGGTGCACCTCCTGGTGATTGCCCTCATGGTTGTGGCCGGCTCTCTCACGCTCAAGGCCCTCGCCGCGCGCTCGGCCGGGCGTAGCCGCGTTTATGGTCTGGGTTGTGGTTTCGTCGCCGGGCTGGGCAACCTTTCCTTGGCCGTGCTGGCTCAGGCGGAGGCCCGTCACGTCTGGCCGCTGGGTACGGTCATTGCGATCTACGCGGTCGTGGCTGTGCTTGTGATCATGTCGCTCTTTATGTTGTGGAGCAGCGACAGTGACGGCTTCTTGTGGTCCCGCGCCTTCCATACATTTCTTCTCGTCGGTGTCGTCGCCTCGGCTGCGCTGGAGATTACCCGGCGCACGCTGATGTGGATTCCGCTTCCGGTCATCGGCGTGGCAGTCCTCCTCGCGCTCTTCGGTGCCTTCGTCGTGGGGCGCAACACCGCCGACTAACCGCGCCTGCGCATACGACTCGGCCCCGGCCTCGTACCTGGAATGGACGAGGCCGGGGCCGCTTCGTCGGGTCGGATTCCCCGGGCAGGTGGCCGGGTTACTCCTGGTTCTTCGCGGCCTCACCCGACGCGTACAGGGCGTCGACCTCACAGGCGTAGTCGGCCAGGACACGGCGACGCTTGAGCTTGAGGGAGGGCGTCATGTAGCCGTTCTCCACGGTGAAGGCCGCGTTGACGATGCGGTAGCGGCGGATCGACTCCGCGCGAGAGACCGCCTTGTTGGCGCGGGCAATCGCCTTCTCCAGCGAGTCGCGCACCTCGGGCAGGTTCGCGGCCTGGGCAGCATCGACGACGGGCAGGCCGTGGGTTGAGAGCCACTCGGGCAGCATCTCCGTGTCCAGGGCGATGAGCGCGCCAATGTACGGACGGTTGTCGCCGACCACGATGATGTTCGCGATGAGCGGGTGCGTCGACAGGGACTCTTCGAGGATCTCGGGGGAGACGTTCTTGCCGCCCGCGGTGACGATGAGTTCCTTCTTGCGTCCCGTGATGCGCAGGTGCCCGCGGTCGTCGATGGAGGCAAGGTCGCCGGTCTTGAACCAGCCGTCGACGTAGGCTTCCGCCGTGGCTTCGGGCAGGTTGTGGTAGCCCTTCGACACGGAAATGCCGCGCACGAGCAGCTCGCCGTCGGGGGCGATCGTCATGCGGTTGCCGGGCCAGGGGAAGCCCACCGAGTCCGGCGGGAAGTCCTGCGGCGTCTCCACGGAGATCGGGCCGGTCGTCTCGGACAGGCCGTAGCCCTGCAGGAGCGTGATGCCCAGGCCGCGATAGAAGTTTGCAAGGTCGAGGGCCAGGGGAGCGCCACCCGAGATGATCGTGTGCAGGTTCGGGCCCAGGATCGCGCGGACCTTCGACAGGACGAGCGCGTCGGCAACGCGTCCGCGCAGCTTGAGCGCGGTCGACGGGCCGGGGGAGGGCATCGCCGAGGCGTCGGGGATGGGCGTCGTGTCGGGGCCGGGACCAGCGACGGCGGACTCGGGCAGGGGAGAGTCCACGTAGGCGGTGGCCTTGGACAGGGCGCGCGCCTGCTTGGCGGCCCAGGAGAACAGGCGGCCCTTCATGCCGCCGCCTGCCTTCGCGGCGGCGGCGTTGTAGACCTTCTCCATGACGCGCGGGACCACGAGGAGCATGGTTGGCTTGAAGGTCGCGATGTCGTTGACCAGGTTGCGCGTGTCGGGGGAGAACGCGGTGACGCCCTGGCCCGCGAGCAGACAGTACATGACGAAACGCGCGAGCACGTGGGCGACCGGCAGGAAAAGCAGAGAGCGCGACTTCGGGTCGTTGATGAGGAGAGGGAGGAAGTCGTAGGCCTGCAGCATCGGCGAGATGAAGTTGCCGTGCGTGAGCACGACGCCCTTGGGCATGCCGGTCGTGCCGGAGGTGTAGATGACCGTCGCCTCGTCGCTGAGCTTGACGGCGTCGGTGCGCTCGCGCACCTGCTCGACCGTGACCCCCTGGGCGGCGCCGGTCAGGACGCGCTCGGCGCCGCGGTCGAGGGAGAGGATATGGCGCACGCCGTCGGTACGCACGGACTCGACCAGCTCGGCCTGCTGCGTGGTGGCCGTGATGACGATGTGCACGTCGGCGTCTGCGAGGATATGGGCGATCTGCTGCGCGGAATCCGTCTCGTAGATGGGCACGGTGATCGCGCCGCAGGACAGCGCGGCCACGTCGATGAGGGCCCACTCATACGAGGTCGGGGCCAGGATCGCCAGGTGGTCGCCGGGCTCGAGCCCAATGCCGATGAGGCCACGCGCAATCGAGTCGGCCTCGCCAAGGAAGGTCTCCATGGTGACCCGGCGCCATGCGCCGACGTTGGAGCGACGCTCGATCGCGACCTGCCCGGGGTGGGATGCCACGCGCTGGTGGAGCATCTTCGGCAGGTTCATGTCCTCGGTGGCCTCGCGCGTTGCGATCGACTCCCATGAGCCGTCGGCGAGCCTGCGTACCGTCATTGCGGTCCTTTCGTGGGGTGGGCGCTGGGCGCCGTACGTGGTGGGATCAGTTCTTCTTGCCTCGGCCGAAAAGCCCGCGCTTCTTGGGCGCCTCGGCGGAGACGGGGCCGCCGTACAGGGCGTCGACCTCGTAGGCGTAGTCGGTGACGACCTTGCGGCGGCGCAGCTTCATCGACGGCGTCACGTAGCCGTTCTCAACGGTGAAGGTCGCGTCGATGATGCGGAACTTACGGATCGACTCGGCGCGGGAGACGGCCTTGTTGGCGCGCTCGACGGCCTTCTCGAGGGACTCGCGAACGGCGGGCAGCTCGGCGGCCTCGGTGGGCGAGCACTGCGGCAGGCCGTGCTTGGACAGCCAATCGGGCAGCATGTCTGCGTCGAGGGTGAACAGGGCACCGACGTAGGGGCGCTGGTCGCCAACGACGATGACGTTGGCGATCAGCGGGTGCGTGGCCAGGGAATCCTCGAGGACTTCGGGGGAGACGTTCTTGCCGCCCGCGGTGACGATGAGTTCCTTCTTGCGGCCGGTGATGGTCAGCTGGCCCTTGCGATCGATCGAGCCCAGGTCGCCCGTGTGGAACCACTTGCCGTCGGGCATGACCTCGGCGGTCTGCTCGGGCAGGTGGTAGTAGCCGGGCATGACGGACTGGCCGCGCACGAGGATCTCGCCGTCCTTGGCGATCTTGATGAAGTTGCCGGGCAGGGGCAGGCCGACGCCGCCGACGGGGTTCTTGCCGATGTGCTGGACGGCGATTGGGCCGGTTGTCTCGGACAGGCCGTAGCCCTGGATGAGGGTGATGCCCATGCCGGCGTAGAAGTGTGCGAGGTCGGTGGCCAGGGGCGCGCCGCCGGAGACGATGTAGCGCAGGTTGGGGCCGAGCACGGAGCGGATCTTCTTGAGGACGAGCGCGTCGGCGATGCCGTGACGCATCTTCTTGAACAAGCCGGGGCCGAAGGTCTTTTCGGAGGCGACGGAGAAGGTGCGTGCCTGCTTGGCGCTCCACGCGAACATGCGGCCCTTGATGCCGCCGCCCGCCTTGGAGGAGGCCGCGTTGTAGACCTTCTCGAGGACGCGGGGCACGACGAGGAGCACGGAGGGCTTGAAGGCCTGAATGTCCGGCAGCAGGTTCTTGATGCTGGGGGAGAAGCCGAGCACGCCCTGGCCCGACAGGATCACGTGCATGACGAGGCGCGCGAGCACGTGGGCGACGGGCAGGAAGAGGAGCAGGCGGGTCTCGGGGGAGTCGATGACATCACCGAGGACCTGGCGGGCACCCTCCGCGGTGGCCACGAAGTTCGCGTGCGTGAGGGCCACACCCTTCGGGTTTCCGGTCGTGCCGGAGGTGTAGATGATGGTGGCGATGTCCGAGGAGGAGATGGCCGCGCGGCGCTGCTCGACGTTCTCGATGGTGATGCCGGTGGCCGCGCGGGCGATCATGCGCTGGGCGCCGCGGTCGAAGGAGTCGACCGCCACGGTGTACTCGGGAGCCACGGAGTGCACGAGCTCGGCCTGCTGGGTGGTGGCCGTGAAGACGCGGGTCACGTGCGCGTCGGTGAGGATGTGCTCGATCTGGGCCGCAGAGTCGGACTCGTAGATCGGGACGGTGATCGCGCCGATGGACAGGAGTGCGAGGTCGAGCAGGAGCCACTCGTACGAGGTCGGGGCCAGGATCGCGACCGCGTCGCGGGCCTGCACGCCCAGACCGATAAGGCCGCAGGCGGTGTACTCGACCTGACGCTGGAGCTCAGAAGTGGTCAGGGAGCGCGTGGAGCCGACGGAGGAGCGCTGCTCGACCGCCACCTGGTCGGGGTGCAGGAGCGCGCGCTTGGCCAGCATGTCCGGAACGATGTCGTGTTCGCCGACCTTGTAAGTCGGCTTAATCGTGTACGAGCCATCACGCATGCGCTTCATCGTGTCCTCCGGGATGTCGGTTCAAAGACTGAACAACAGGTTCGATGTGAGTCTACTGGTTGTGGCGCGGCCCCCGCCCCTTAATCGGGGTGGGGGCCGCTCAAGTGACGATTAGATCACAGGTCGTAGTACATCTGGTACTCGTAGGGATGCGGGTAGGCGCGCATCGGGGCGACCTCGTTGGTCTCCTTGTACTCCAGCCACGTGTCGATGAGGTCCTGTGTGAAGACGTCTCCTTCGGTGAGGAACTCGTGGTCCTCGCGCAGCGCGTCGAGGGCTGCCTCGAGGGAGCTCGGCAGCTTCGCGATGTCCTGGTACTCGGCCGGCGGCAGCTCGTAGAGGTCCTTGTCGATCGGCGCGGCCGGTTCGATGCGGCGCTTGATGCCGTCGATGCCCGCCATGAGGCACGCGGAGAACGCCAGGTAGGGGTTCGCGCTCGGGTCCGGCACGCGGTACTCCACGCGCTTGGCCTTGGGCGACGTGCCCGTCACGGGGATGCGGATGCACGCGGAGCGGTTACGCGCCGAGTACACGAGGTTGATCGGGGCTTCGAAGCCGGGAACGAGGCGTCGGAAGGAGTTCACCGACGGGTTCGTGAAGGCCAGCAGCGCCGGGGCATGCTCCAGCAGACCGCCGATGAACCAGCGAGCCGTGTCGGACAGCGAACCGTAGCCGCGCTCGTCGTAGAACAGGGGCTCGCCGTTCTTCCACAGCGAGATGTGGGTGTGCATGCCCGAGCCGTTGTCGCCAAAGAGGGGCTTGGGCATGAAGGTCGCGGAATGGCCGAAGTCTAGGGCCGAGTTCTTGATGACGTACTTGAACTTCATCATGTCGTCGGCCGCGGTCTGCAGCGTCGCGAAGCGGTAGTTGATCTCCTGCTGGCCGCCCGAGCCGACCTCGTGGTGGGCGCGCTCAATAATGAGGCCGACCTCTTCGAGGAGGCGGCTCATCTCGTCGCGCACGTCCGCGTACTTGTCGGCAGGGGAGACGGGGAAGTAGCCGCCCTTGATGGGCACCTTGTAGCCCATGTTGCCGCCTTCTTCAGCGCGGCCGGTGTTCCAGTAGGCCTCGGGGGAGTCCACGGAGAAAAAGGTGTTGTGGGGGCTCACCTGGTAGCGCACGTCGTCGAAGAGGTAGAACTCTGCCTCGGCGCCGATGAAACACTGGTCCGCGATGCCGGTTGAACGCAGGTAGGCCTCGGCCTTGGCTGCCACCTGGCGCGGATCACGTGAGAAGGGCTCGTCGGTGAAGGGGTCGACGATCGAGAAGTTGACGACCAGGGTCTTGCGGTCACGGAACGGGTCCACGAACGCGGAGGAGATGTCTGGGATGAGCTTCATGTCGGACTCGTGGATAGCGGTGAATCCGCGCACCGAGGAACCGTCGAACATGAGGCCGTCCGACAGAGCGGTATCCAGGAATTCGTTCACGGGGATCGTAAAGTGCTGCTGAACACCGGGGACGTCGCAGAAGCGTACGTCGACGAGTTCAATGTTCTGTTCGGAGATAAAGTCTGCGACCTCTTGGTTGGAGGTGAACATGAACGTCCTTCTTCGTGGGAGTGGGTTCTACTCGTTGGTCAAAAATTAGTCAATTTAAGGCCAAGTTCAGTATAAGCCTACAGATGGCCACTGGGTGCGGTGGTCTCATGCTTCACAGGTTTCATGACATAGAGCACGCGCGCGGTGGGCGTTCGACGATCGGTGCCACGGCCTCGTACCCTGGGAGCGTGGCAGATCCTTCGACGTACCGACCCCGCACGGGAGACATCCCGACCTCGCCGGGCGTCTACCGATTCTCCGATCCGGCCGGCCGCGTCATCTACGTCGGCAAGGCCAAGAACCTGCGCAATCGCCTCACCAACTACTTCCAGGACCTGGCGAACCTGCACCCGCGCACCCAGCAGATGGTGACGACCGCGAGCGCCGTCCAGTGGACCGTCGTGCGCTCCGAGGTCGAGGCCCTCACGCTGGAGTTCACGTGGATTAAAGAGTTCAATCCGCGCTTCAACGTCATGTTTAAGGACGACAAGTCCTACCCCTACCTGGCGGTGTCGATGGGGGAGCGCTTCCCCCGCGTGCAGGTGACCCGCGAGCGCAAGCGCGCGGGGTCGCGCTACTTCGGCCCGTACACGCAGGTGTGGGCGATTCGCGAGACGATCGATCAGCTGCTGCGCGTCTTCCCGATGCGCTCGTGTTCGACGGGCGTGTTCCAGCGCGCGAAGGCGCAGGGGCGCCCCTGCCTGCTCGGCTATATCGACAAGTGTGCGGCGCCGTGCGTGGGTCGCATGTCCATGGAGGAGCATCGCGAGCTCGCCGAGGGGCTGTGCGAGTTCATGGAGGGGCGCACCGGCCCGGTGATCCGTGACCTGGAGGAGCAGATGCGCCAGGCTTCCATGGAGCTCAACTTCGAGCGCGCGGCGAAGCTGCGCGACGACGTCAAGGCGCTGCGCACGGTGCTGGAGCGTAACGCGGTCGTGCTGGACGATGGCGCGGATGCGGACGTGTTCGCGCTGGTGAGTGACGACTTGGACGCGGCGGTCCACGTCTTCCACGTGCGCGGCGGGCGCATCCGAGGAACGCGCGGCTGGGTGATTGAGCGCGTGGACGGGGCGGATGAGCCCGCGCTCATGGCGCGTTTGCTGGAGCAGGTGTACTCCTCGGCGTCGCCGGACGAGGCCGGGGCTGGGAAGGCGGTCAAGGTGGCGGCCGTGAGCGTGGACGACGTCGCCCACACGCCGACGTCGGCGATCCCGCGCGAAGTGCTGGTCTCTGTGGCTCCTGACGATGAGGACACGATTGAGCGCTGGCTGCGCGAGGTGCGCGGCGCCTCCGTGTCGGTGCACGTACCCAGGCGCGGGCCCAAGGCTCAGCTGATGGACACGGTCATGGAGAACGCCCGCCAGGCCCTGGCCCTGCACCGTACGAAGCGCGCGGGTGACATTACGGCGCGCTCGAAGGCGCTCGAGCAGCTCGCGGAAAACCTCGACCTGCCGGGTGCGCCCCTGCGCATCGAGTGCTACGACGTCTCGCACACGGGTGGGGAGAATCAGGTTGCCTCCATGGTGGTCTTCGAGGACGGGATGCCGCGCAAGGACGCCTATCGCACGTACAACATTCGCGGCGAGGACGGGACCGGCACCCCCGACGATACGAGCGCCATGAACGAGGTGTTGACCCGGCGCTTCTCCCGCCTGCTCGCCGAGGAGGCGGGCATCGAGGGCGAGGATGAGGACGGCATCGCCTACGCCTCGGGTCCCATTGACGCGTCGACCGGTCGACCCAAGCGCTTCTCCTACCGGCCCGACCTGGTCGTCGTGGACGGCGGCCTGCCCCAGGTCAATGCCGCGCGCGCGGCCCTGGACGCGGTGGGCGCGGACGTGCCCGTCGTGGGCCTGGCCAAGCGCCTGGAGGAGGTGTGGATCCCCGGCGACGACTTCCCCCTCATCCTGCCGCGTACCTCCGAGGCCCTGTACCTGCTGCAGTACCTGCGCGATGAGTCCCACCGTTTCGCGATCACGAAGCACCGCAAGCGCCGCTCCAAGGCCCAGCGCCGCTCGGTCCTGGACTCTATCCCGGGGCTTGGACCCGCGCGACAGGCCGCGCTCTTGAAGCATTTTGGCTCTGTCAAGCGCCTGCGCGAGGCAACACCCGAGCAGATTGCCGAGGTCAAGGGCGTGGGACCCGCCCTCGCAGCCACGATCCGCGATAGGCTTGCAACATCGTCGAGGGAGGACACACCATGACAATGACGCTTCCAATGCCGCTTCCTGTGCGCGTGGCTCTCTTGGGCTCGGGCGAGCTCGGCAAAGAGGTGACGATCGCCCTGCAACGCTACGGATGCACGGTCATCGCGTGCGACTCCTACGCCAATGCTCCTGCCATGCAGGTCGCGGACTCCTCCCGCGTGTTCGACATGAGCGATCCGGCCGCCCTGCGCGCCGTACTGGATGAGGCGGACGTCGACCTGATCGTCCCCGAGGTCGAGGCCATCGCCACCGACTGCTTGAGCGCCTACGAGGAGCGCGGCGTGCGCGTCGTGCCGAACGCCTTTGCCGTGCAGGCCACGATGGATCGCCAGCGCATCCGTCACCTGGCCGCGTCTCTGCCCGGCGTGCGCACGTCCGACTTCCGATTCGCGTCCAGCGAGGCCGAGCTGTCGGCAGCCCTGGAGGAGATCGGTTACCCCGCTTTCGTCAAGCCCACCATGTCTTCTTCAGGCCACGGACAGTCCCGCGTGGACGGCCCCGAGCAGGCCGGCGCAGCCTGGGCGCACGCCGAAGAGGACGCGCGCGCGACGACCGGCGTCGTCATCGTTGAAGAAGGCATCGACTTCGACTATGAGATCACACTGCTCACCGTTCGCTCCTGGGACCAGGACAGCGCCAGCGTCGTGACCTCCTTCTGCGTGCCGATCGGCCACCGCCAGGAGGGCGGCGACTACGTCGAATCCTGGCAGCCCATGGCGATGAGCGAGGCCGCCCTGGCCTCGGCCCGCGACATGGCCAAGGCCGTCACCGACGCGCTTGCACAGGCCGGCAACGGACCCTGCCTGGGCCTCTTCGGCGTCGAGTTCTTCGTGCGCGGCGACGAGGTCTGGTTCTCTGAGCTCTCGCCCCGGCCCCACGACACCGGCATGGTCACCATGGCCACCCAGCGCCAGTCCGAATTCGAGCTGCACACCCGCGCCATTCTCGGCCTGCCCACCACCACCGAGTTGTCCCGGCCCGGCGCGTCCGCCGTCATCAAGAGCGAACGAGCGATCGATGCCCCCGCCTACCGCGGCGTCGCCACCGCGCTTGCCACCGCTGACATCGTGCGCATCTTCGGCAAACCGATCAGCCGCCCGCATCGACGCGTCGGCGTCGTCGCAGCCAGTGCCGCCACCCCCAAGGAAGCGCGCGTCATCGCCCGGCGCGCCTCCCAGGCCATCACCATCGACGACGCCCCGATTGCCTAAGACACCCACAGCCACGCTCACCCCGCTCCCAAGGAGGACACCATGACCGACCATGCACCCACGGACGCACGCAGCGCGCCCCAGGAGGAGGCCTCGTCCATGAGGGAGGAAAACCCCCGCACCTTCCCCGAGGGCATCCCCGTGCGCGACGCCGCCCGCACCAAGTTCGAGCCGCGCGCCGCCAACGAAGTCCTTATCATCACCGGCTACTCCGGCGCCGGTCGCACGGGTGCGGCCCGGGCCCTGGAAGACCTCGACTGGTACGTCGTCGACAACCTTCCCCCGACGATGCTGCCCGCCCTGGTCGGCATGATGTCCAACGACCCCGCCGCCGGCGTGCACCGCCTGGCCGTCGGAGTCGACGTGCGCTCGCGCACCTTCTTCCGCACGCTGGATGCCACCCTCGAACAGCTCAAGGGCGCAGGCATCGTCTACCGCGTCATTTTCCTTGAGGCGAGCCCCGAGACCCTCGTGCGTCGCTACGAATCCAACCGCCGCCCGCACCCCCTCCAGGGCGCCGGCACCCTCATGGACGGCATCAAGGCCGAAATGCGCCTGCTCGCGCCCCTGCGGCGCGCAGCAGACGAGGTCATCGACACCTCCACCATGAGTGTCCACGACCTGACCAGGCGCATTCGCGACATCGTGGCGGGGGAGGAGCGCCCCCTCCAGGTCACCGTCGAGTCCTTCGGCTTCAAGCACGGCCTGCCCCTGGACGCCGACCACGTCGTCGACGTGCGCTTCTTGAAGAACCCGTACTGGGTCGACGAACTGCGCCACCTGACCGGCAAGGACCAGGCGGTGGCCGACTACGTCCTCTCCCAGCCGGGAGCCCGCGATTTCGCTCTGGGCTATGCCGACCTTTTGGCCCCCATGCTCGACGGCTATCTGGCAGAATTGAAGCCATTCGTCACAATCGCCATCGGCTGCACGGGCGGAAAGCATCGCTCCGTCGCATGCTCCGAGGCCATCGCCGCACGCCTGCGTGAACGCGGACATTCCGTTCGCGTCATGCACCGCGACATTGGGAGAGAATAATGCCCTATCTGGATGCTGCTGGCTGGGTTCAACGAGGAGAATCCGGCCAGTCCATCGTCGCCCTCGGTGGCGGACACGGACTGTCCGCCACCCTGCGGGCCCTTCGCCACATCACCCGCGCCCTGACGGCCGTCGTGACCGTCGCCGACGACGGCGGATCCTCCGGGCGACTGCGCCAGGAGATGCCTATCCTGCCTCCTGGCGACCTGCGCATGGCGCTGGCGTCGCTCTGTGAGGAATCCGAGTGGGGCCTGACGTGGCGCGACGTCATGCAGCTGCGCCTGGACACAACCGGGCCCCTCAACGGGCACGCGCTCGGAAACCTGCTGATCTCGGGCCTGTGGCAGCTCCTCGACGATCCGGTTGAAGGCCTGGACTGGGTCGGCCGACTGCTTGGCGCCCAGGGCCGCGTCCTGCCCATGGCGACCACCCCGATCGATATCGAGGCGGACATGAACGACGGCGGGCGGCGCTACGTCGTGGCCGGCCAGTGCAAGGTCGCCGTCGCCCCCGGCACCGTCGAGCACGTACGCATCACGCCCGAGACCCCAGCGGTGCCCGCCGCCGTCACCGACGCTATCTCCGAGGCCGACTGGGTCGTCCTGGGCCCCGGCTCCTGGTACACCTCCGTCATCCCGCACCTGCTGGTGCCCGAGATCAACCGCGCACTGGCCACGACCGACGCCCACCGCGCGCTCGTGCTCAACCTTGCCCGCCAGCGCGGCGAAACCGACACCATGTCCACGGCCGACCACGTGCGGGTCCTACGCGAATACGCGCCCGCGCTCAAGCTTGACGTCGTCATCGCCGACCCCACCGCCTGCGACGACATCGACGACCTCATCGTTGCCGCCGAAGAACTGGGCGCGCGCGTGCTCCTGCGCCAGGTGCGTACCGGCGATGGCGCCCCCCACCACGACCCCCTGCGACTCGCAGCCGCCCTGCGTGACGCGTTCGACGGCTTCCTTGGTGAGGTGGGCCAGACCGAAACGTGGCTACCCTAGAACCCGTTGCCCGCTGACACACGACATCACACATCGGGAGAATCAGTGTCCCTGACATCAGACATGAAGGACGAGCTCGCGCGTGCCGTCATCACCACCCCCTCCGAGGTGGCCGCCGAAGTGAGCGCGACGCTTCGCTTTGCCGGAGGACTCCACCTCGTCGGTGGCCGCATCCTTGTCGAGGCCGAGCTCGACTCGGCCGTTGCCGCGCGGCGCCTGCGCACCTACCTGCAGGCTCTCTATAACGCGGAGTCCTCCGTCGTCGTCGTGTCCGGCTCCTCCCTGCGCCGCGGCAAGCGCTACGTCGTGCGCGTCGTCCATAAGGCCGACGAGCTCGCGCGCATGACCGGCCTGATCGACTCCATGCGTCGCCCCGTGCGAGGCCTGCCCCCCGTGCTCGTCGCCTCCGGCACTGCCGAGGCCGCCGCAATCTGGCGCGGAGCCTTCTTGGCACGCGGCTCCCTCATGGAACCGGGCCGTTCCTCCTCCCTCGAGATCACCTGCCCGGGGCCCGAGGTGGCCCTCGCGATGGTCGGCTGCGCGCGCAAGCTCGGCGCTGCCGCCCGCTCGAAGGAAGTGCGCGGCACCGACCGTGTGTCCGTGCGCGACTCCGACGCGATCGGAACCCTCATCGCCGCCATGGGTGCGCCCTCGACGTTCGAGGCGTGGCAGGAGCGGCGCGAACGCCGCGAGGCCCGAGGCAGCGCAAACCGGCTGGCCAACTTTGACGATGCCAACCTGCGGCGCTCCGCGCGCGCGGCCGTCGCCGCCGGCGCCCGCGTCGAACGCGCCTTTGAGATCCTCGGTGACGACGTGCCCGCGCACCTGCTCGAAGCTGGCACCCTGCGCCTGAAGTACAAGCAGGCCTCCCTCGAAGAGCTGGGCAAACACACGAACCCGCCGCTGACCAAGGACGCCGTCGCCGGACGCATCCGCCGCCTGTTGGCGTTGGCGGACAAAGTCGCCCACGAACGCGGCATCCCCGACACTGAGTCCGCTCTGACCTTGGACATGCTGGAAGAAGACTGAAGAATTCACGCCTGTTACGTTCGTCCCAGTTCAAACGAGAATTAGCCCACGTATCAATTTCGAAATTGGATTGTGACAGAGTCCGCTTTCGGGTGTAGATTAGGAACTGCTGGAACCGCAGAAATCTGCGGGCCGGGCTGGCAACCCGCACGCCCGGTTGCATCGAAAACCGTGCCCTGTGAGGGCACGAGCAGGAGGAACCATAGTGACCACCCGCGTTGGCATCAACGGCTTCGGCCGCATCGGCCGTAACTTCTTCCGCGCCGCCCTCGAGCAGGGCGCGGACATCGAGATCGTCGCCGTGAACGACCTGACCGACAACAAGACCCTCGCTCACCTGCTGAAGTACGACTCGATCACGGGTCGCTTCCAGGGTGAGGTGTCCTACGATGACGAGGGCATCATCGTTGACGGCAAGCACATCAAGGTGCTCGCACAGCGTAACCCCGCCGATCTGCCCTGGGGCGAGCTCGGCGTTGAGGTTGTCGTTGAGTCCACCGGCTTCTTCACCGATGGCGAGAAGGCCAAGGCTCACCTCGAGGGTGGCGCCAAGAAGGTCGTCATCTCCGCTCCCGCGAAGAACGTCGACGGCACCTTCGTCATGGGCGTGAACGAGGACAAGTACGACGGCGAGACGATGAACATCGTGTCGAACGCTTCCTGCACGACCAACTGCCTCGCCCCCCTGGCCAAGGTTCTCGAGGAGAACTTCGGCATCGAGCGCGGCATCATGACCACCATCCACTCCTACACGGGCGATCAGCGCGTCCTCGACGCCCCCCACAAGGATCTGCGTCGCGCCCGCGCCGCGGCCCTGAACATGATCCCCACCAAGACCGGTGCTGCCCAGGCTGTCGCCCTGGTCCTGCCCGAGCTCGAGGGCAAGTTCGACGGCCTCGCCGTCCGCGTCCCCACCCCGACCGGCTCCCTGACCGACCTCACCTTCATCGCGAAGAAGGAGGTCTCCGTCGAGGCCGTCAAGGCTGCCGTGAAGGCCGCCGCTGAGGGTGAGCTCAAGGGTGTTCTTGAGTACACCGAGGATCCGATCGTCTCCTCCGACATCGTGGGCGACCCGCACACCTCGATCTTCGACGCCACCGAGACCAAGGTCATCGGCAACCTCGTCAAGGTCCTGTCCTGGTACGACAACGAGTGGGGCTACTCGAACGCTCTCGTTCGCCTCACCGCCCTCGTCGGCTCCAAGCTCGCCTGAGAGCGCTGACGACCCAGCCATGAGCTGACAGTGAGATGCCCGTGCACGCACGTGCACGGGCATCTCGCACATCACCGTCACTTTCTTTCCACTGAAAGGATTCCCCATGAGGACCATTTCCTCCCTGGGCGACCTGCGCGGCAAGCGCGTCCTGGTCCGTTCCGACTTCAACGTTCCGCTCAAGGACGGCGTCATCACCGACGATGGCCGCATCCGCGCAGCACTGCCCACCCTTAAGACGCTGACCGACGCCGGCGCCAAGGTCGTCATCCTGGCCCACCTGGGCCGCCCCAAGGGCAAGGTCGACCCTGCCTTCTCCCTGGCCCCCGTCGCCACCCGCCTCGCCGAGCTGTCCGGCGTGAAGGTCACGCTGGCCACCGACGTCGTCGGCCCCTCCGCCGCCGATACCGTCGCCGCCCTGGGTGAGGGCGAGATCGCCCTGCTCGAGAACGTGCGCTACGACGCCCGCGAGACCTCCAAGGTCGACGAAGAGCGCGAAGAACTCGCCCGCGAATACGCCAAGCTCGGCGACGCCTTCGTCTCCGACGGCTTCGGCGTCGTCCACCGCAAGCAGGCCTCCGTCTACGACATCGCCAAGCTCCTGCCCTCGGCTGCTGGCCTCCTTGTCTTCAAGGAGATCGAGTCCCTGTCCAAGGTCACCGGCGACCCCGAGCGCCCCTACGGCGTCGTCCTCGGCGGCTCCAAGGTCTCCGACAAGCTCGGCGTCATCGCCAACCTGCTGAAGAAGGCCGACATGCTCTTCATCGGCGGCGGCATGGCCTTCACCTTCCTGGCCGCTCAGGGCTACTCCGTCGGTAAGTCTCTCCTCGAGGCCGACCAGATCGACACCGTCAAGGGCTACATCGCAGAGGCCGCCGAGCGCGGCGTCGACCTGGTGCTGCCCGTCGACGTCGTCGTCGCCCCCGAGTTCGCGGCCGACGCGCCCGCGACCGTCGTCACGGTCGACGCGATCCCCGACGACCAGATGGGTCTGGACATCGGCCCTGAGTCGCAGAAGCTCTTCGCCGACAAGCTGGCCACCGCCAAGACCGTGGCCTGGAACGGCCCCATGGGCGTCTTCGAATTCGACGCGTTCTCCGGCGGCACCCGCGCGGTTGCCGAAGCCCTGTCCACGGGCTCCATGTTCTCCGTCATCGGCGGTGGCGACTCCGCCGCGGCCGTGCGCCTGCTCGGCTTCGACGAGAACACCTTCTCCCACATTTCCACTGGCGGCGGCGCCTCCCTCGAGCTCCTCGAGGGCAAGGTTCTGCCCGGCATCGCAGTTCTGGAGGACTGACTCATGGCACGTACCCCCCTCATGGCCGGCAACTGGAAGATGAACCTCGATCACCTCGAGGCCAACCACCTCGTCCAGGGCCTGGCAATGGCCCTGTCCGACGCGGGACACGACTACTCCAAGTGCGAGGTCCTCGTCATCCCGCCGTTCACCGACATCCGCACCGTCCAGACCATCGTTGACGCCGACGAACTCGGCATCAAGTACGGCGCGCAGGACGTGTCCGTCCACGACAACGGCGCCTACACCGGCGAAATCTCCACCGACATGCTGACCAAGCTCGGCGTCACCTACGTCGTCATGGGTCACTCCGAGCGTCGCGAGTACCACAACGAGTCCGACGAGCTCGTCGGCGCCAAGGCTCGCAAGGTGTTCGACGCGGGCATGACCCCGATCCTGTGCTGCGGCGAAGCCCTCGAGGTCCGCAAGGCCGGCACCTACGTCGAGTTCGTTCTCGGCCAGATCCGCGCCGCCCTCGCCGGCTGGAAGGCCGAAGAGGTCGCCAAGATCGTCATCGCCTACGAGCCCATCTGGGCCATCGGCACCGGCGAAACCGCCTCCGCCGCCGACGCGCAGGAAGTGTGCGGCGCCATCCGCGCCGCCCTCGCCGAGGACTTCGGCGCCGAAACCGCCGAAGCGACCCGTATCCTCTACGGTGGATCCGCCAAGCCCGGCAACATCAAGGAGCTCATGGCTCAGCCCGACGTCGACGGCGGTCTCGTCGGTGGCGCGTCCCTGAAGGCTGACTCCTTCGCCGCCATGGCGAACTTCTACGCCTGAGCGACGCTCACTCGCCCGCCCCCTGGCCGCAACTAGCCGGGTCGGAGCGAATGCGAGGCGGGGCCAATCGGTGTGCCGGTTGGCCCCGCTGCCATTCTCCGTTACACTTGTCGTGTATGTGCCCCAAGAGGGGCGAACTGCGATAGAAACTGGATTGACCGTGACCATTCTGAACAACGTGCTGATCGTGCTGATCTTCCTGACCAGCATCCTGCTGACGCTGACCGTCCTTATGCACAAGGGACAGGGTGGCGGTCTGTCGGACATGTTCGGCGGCGGCATCTCCTCTTCGGCCGGTTCCTCCGGCGTCGCCGAGCGTAATCTGAACCGCATCACCCTGGGCACGCTGCTCATCTGGCTGGTGTGCATCGTCGGCTACGCGCTGCTGGCGAAGTACGGTCGTTGATCGTCAGTGATCGATATCGTTTCCTGGCTCCCCACCATCGCGTGGGGGGCCAGTTTCATTTGTTCTTAACGCCGCGAGCCACGTCAGTTACCGAACGCGTTTTCTTCTTCCTGTTCTGCTCGTCTATTCTCGGTGTGGCATCCGCCCCATTCAATGTGTGACAGAGGCGGGATCGCAATGATCCCGCCTCCTTATTTGTCTGCAGATCCCCTACGGGAGAGCAATCTGCGAAGCTGCGGCCTCGTCCAGGTAGACGCGCGTCGTGGGGGCCAGGATGCCCGCGACCGGGAGGTCGAGAGGGGACGCACCCGCGAAGGCACGCCCGAGCGCCTCGGCCTTCCCCTCACCCGCCGTCGTTAGCCATACCTCGGGGCAGGCCTGCATGACGGGCATCGACACCGTGATGCGCTCAGGCGGCGGCTTCGGGGAATTGCGGATCGCCAGGATGGGGGAGGCCTCGTCCATGTCGACGCGGCCTGGGAACAGCGAGCAGATATGCCCGTCGGGTCCCATACCGATGAGCGCGATGTCAAAGGAGGCCCGGCCCATCAGTCTCGCCCACGTCTGCGCGAAAACCGCCGTCGCCTCGTCGAGAGAGCCGCCGCCAGCCGCGGTTGCATCCGAGGTCGGCATACGCACGAACTCGACCCCGGCGGCCGCGTGGAAGAATCCCTCCCACGCTTGGTCGTCGTTGCGCTCGGCGTGCCCGGCGGGCACATAGCGCTCATCGACGAGCCACACGCGCACGCGCGACCAGTCGACCTGATTCACCTGGGGAAGCAGGGATGGCAGAAGGGAGGTTGTCACCGCGCCACCCGATATCGCCACGTTGATACGCCCGGTGTCCCCGGCCTCGTCGATCAGAGTCCTCAGGCGCGCCAGGAACGCGCGGCCGACGGCCTCGTTGAGGGCCTGAACGCTTGGGAACACCTCGAGGGTGTGGACGGCAACCATGTCACTCTTCCGTCGCATAGTCGGCCAGGTGCGGCAGCTCGGTGGTGAGCAGCTCGCCGTAGTAGACGTCAGGATCCAGTCGGCGCAGGTCCTCCATGAGCGAGTCCTGGACGGAGCGACGGGCTAGGTTCACGCTGCGATCCTCCAGGCCCGGGCGCGAGAGCCGTGCGACCGAGGAGGTGGCGCTGCGCGAGAGCGACACGGTCGTGTCGTCATCGAAGAAGAACGTGATGTCGGTGATCGTGAGGGCCTCGGGGTCGACGACTCGCTCGACGGGCACACCCAGCTGGTGATGAAGCCACGCCGCCACGAGGAACGGCGAGGGGTGGGTCGCGTTACCCGCCACGCGGATCGAGGACGGAAGGCGATCGAAGTCCTCGGCGACGGCGGCCAGCAGCGCGCGCCACAGGGTCACGCCCGCCCACGCCAGGTCGGTGTCGCCCGGCGTGTAAACGGTGGACAGGGCCGAGAGCGTATCCATCGGGCACGGCGTTGCGCGCGAATCCGTGATTCGCTTGGCGGCGAGGCGGCCAAGCGGGTGCTCGCCCGGGTTCGCCGGAGGAGTGACCGGCCAGTAGGTGACCACGGGGGTGTCCGACTGGAGCAGCGGCATGACGAGGGAATCGATGTTCGATGCCGCCTCGCCGCGTGGCTCCAGAATGATGATGTCGGACAGGCCCGCGGCATCGCCCACGCGGATCTGCGCGTTCAGGCGCGCAGTGCCCTCGGTGGACTCGGGCTCAACGATGACGATGACGCGACAGGGATGCTCGCGCGAGACCGCGTCCGAAATCTCGATGGCGTTATCCACGTCGATCATGTCGGGCACGCAGATGAGGAGTGTCAGCACGCGGCTCAGGGCCGCGGATCCGCGCTCGTCACGCAGCTCCACGATGCGCGAGGCAACCTCGGCGGACGTCGTGTTCTTCAGGGTGATAATCACGGGAGCCTCCAGAAACGGCCGTCGCGGGCCAGCATGTCGTGCGCGGACTGGGGGCCCCAGGTGCCCGGCGCGTAGGGCTCGGGCTGGCCCTGGGTCTCCCAGAAGGACAGGATCGGATCGAGGATTTTCCACGAGGCCTCGACCTCGCGCTGGTGGGGGAAGAGTGGGGCGGAGCCGACGAGAGCATCCAGGATGAGACGCTCGTAGGCCTCGGGTGAATCCTCCGTGAAGGCGTGGCCGTAGGCGAAGTCCATCGTGACGTCGCGCACCTGCATCGAGGTGCCCGGGACCTTCGCGCCAAGCTTGAGGGTGAGACCCTCATCCGGTTGGACGCGGATGACGAGCGCGTTCTGAGCAGACTCGCTGAGGGCCGAGTTGCCGAAGGGCACGTGGGCGGAGCGCTTAAAGATGACGGCGATCTCGGTGACGCGCTTGCCCAGGCGCTTGCCGGCGCGCAGGTAGAAGGGAACGCCCGCCCAGCGTCGCGTGTCGACAAACAGCTTGATTGCCGCGAAGGTGTCGGTCGTTGAGTCGGCGGGAATACCGTCCTCCTCGAGGTAGCCGCGCACCTGGTCGCCGCCCTGCCAGCCGCCCGCGTACTGTCCGCGGGCCGTGTCGGCGGCCAGGTCCTCGGGCAGACGCACGGCGGACAAAACCTTTTCCTTTTCGGCCTGGATCTCCTCGGGCGTGAAGTGAACGGGCTCCTCCATGGCGGTCAGCGCCATGAGCTGGAGCAGGTGGTTCTGAATGATGTCGCGGGCCGCACCGATGCCGTCGTAGTAGCCCGCGCGCGTTCCGATGCCGATGTCTTCGGCCATCGTGATCTGCACGGAATCGACGTAGTTGGCCTTCCACAGCGGCTCGAACATGGCGTTGGCGAAGCGCATCGCCATGATGTTCTGGACCGTTTCCTTGCCCAGGTAGTGGTCGATACGGAAGACGTCTTGCTCGTCGAAGATCTGTGAGATGACGTCGGAGAGTTCGCGCGCCGACTCGAGATTGTGGCCGAAGGGCTTCTCGATGATGACGCGACGCCATTCGCGGCCCTGACGCTTGTTGAGGCCTGTGTCGGACAGGTGCTTGGCGACGACGGGGAAGTAGGACGGCGGAATCGACAGGTAGAACGCGTGGTTGCCGCCGGTGCCGCGCACGCGGTCCAGCTCTGCGACGGTGTCGGCGAGTCGGCGGTATGCCTCCGGGTCATCGAAGGTGCCCGAGACGAAGCGCAGGCCCGAGCGCAGCTGGTTCCACGTGCCTTCGTTGAAGCCGGTGCGGGTGTGGGCCTCGATGGACGCGCGCACGTACTCCTCGAAGTCCTGGGGGCTCCAGTCTCGCCGTGCGAAGCCGGTCAGCGAGAAAGCGGGGTGGAGCAGACCGCGGTTGGCCAAATCGTAGATGGCGGGCAGGAGCTTTTTGCGCGCAAGGTCACCGGTGATGCCGAAGATGACGAGGCCGCAGGGTGGTGAAATGCGCGGAAGCCTGCGGTCTTGGGGATCGCGCAGGGTGGGAATCGCGTTGGTCACGAGGTAACGCTCCGTTCACTCGGGGAGGGGGACGAGGCCGTGGCCCGCATGCGTTCCAGCAGGGACGCAGTGGGGGACCGAGGACCCACACATGACTATGAGAATAGGGCTGCTGACGCGCATGTGCGCGTCAGCAGCCCTTCCGTCAGTTCAGGTGACTACAAAGTCACGCGCGTGCTTCCGCGATGGATTCCTTCGCGGCGGCGGCGACGTGCTCGGCGTCGATGCCGTACTCCTTGAAGAGGAGTTCGCCGGGGGCGGACGCGCCGAAGTGCTCGATGGACACCGCGCGGCCGGCGTCGCCGATCCAGCGGTACCACGGCAGGGCCAGGCCGGCCTCGACGGAGACGCGGGCGCGCACCGACGGGGGCAGCACGGTGTCGCGGTAGGAGCGGTCCTGGGCCTCGAACCAGTCGAGGCAGGGAACCGACACGACGCGGGCGGCCACGCCCTCGGCGGCCAGGGCCTCGCGCGCCTCGAGGGCGACGGAGACCTCGGAGCCCGAGGCCATGAGGATCACGTCGGGCGTGCCTTCGGTGTCGGCCAGGACGTAGGCGCCGCGCGCCAGGTCCTCGGTCGTGGCCAGGCCGGTGCCTTCACCGCGAGCCGGGTTGGGCAGGTTCTGGCGCGACAGGATGATCGCGGCGGGGTGAGACTGCTCGAGGATGGCCTTCCAGGAGGCGGCCGTCTCGGCGGCGTCGGCGGGGCGCACGACCGCGAGGTTGGGGATCGCGCGGTAGGATGCCAGGTGCTCGATCGGCTGGTGGGTCGGGCCGTCTTCGCCCACGCCGATGGAGTCGTGGGTCCACACGTAGGTGACGGGCAGATCCATGAGGGCCGCGAGGCGCACGGCGCCGCGCATGAAGTCGGAGAACACGAAGAACGTGCCACCGTAGGCGCGGGTCAGGCCGTCCGCGGCAATGCCGTTGAGGGCAGCGCCCATCGCGAACTCGCGCACGCCGAAGTGCAGGTTACGGCCAAACTCGTCGCCGCTGAAGGAGGAGGAAGAGCGGTGCGCGGGAAGGAACGAAGGCTCGCCCTTCAGGAAGGTGTTGTTGGAGCCTGCGAGGTCGGCGGAGCCGCCCCACAGCTCGGGCAGGACGGGTGCGATGGCGTTAAGGACCTGGCCGGAGGCCGCGCGGGTGGCCAGCGCCTTGCCTTCTTCGAAGGTCGGCAGCGCGGCTTCCCAGCCCTCGGGCAGGCGGCCGGCGGACAGGCGCTCGAGGAGCGCGGCGCCCTCGGGGTTGGCGGCCTTCCAGGCCTCGAAACGGGCGTCCCAGTCCTTGCGGTACTCGGCCGCGCGCGCGGCTGCGCGCGCACGCACCTCGTCGACGACGGAGGCATCGACGTCAAACATCTTCTCGGGGTCGGCTCCCAGGGCGACCTTGAGGCCAGCCAGGGCCTCGCCACCGAGCTTGGCGCCGTGGATGCCGCCGGTGTTCTGCTTGCCGGGGGTGGGCCAGCCGATGATCGTGCGCAGCGCGATGAGCGAGGGCTTGCGGGTCTCGGCCTTGGCAGCCTCAAGGGCCTCGTTCAGGGCGGCGGTGTTCTCCTCGTAGGAGCCGTCCTCACCGAGCCAGTCGACGCGCTGGACGTGCCAGCCGTAGGCCTCGTAGCGGGCCAGGACGTCCTCGGTGAAGGCGATCGAGGTGTTGTCCTCGATGGAGATGTGGTTGTCGTCCCAGATGACGGTGATGTTGCCGAGCTCCTGGGTGCCGGCCAGCGAGGAGGCCTCGGCGGACACGCCCTCTTCGAAGCAGCCGTCGCCGGCGATGACGTAGACGTTGTGGTCGAACACGGACTCGCCCAGGGGAGTCTCGGGGTCGAGCAGGCCGTGGACGCGGCGGGCGTTCATGGCGAAGCCGACGGCGGAGGCGATACCGGTGCCCAGCGGGCCGGTCGTGATCTCGACGCCCTTGGTGTGTCGGTACTCGGGGTGTCCCGGCGTCAGGGAGCCTGCGGTGCGCAGCTTCTTGACGTCGTCAAGCTCGAGGCCGAAGCCGCTCAGGTAGAGCTGGACATACTGGGTGAGCGAGGAATGGCCAGCGGAGAGAATGAAACGGTCACGGCCGATCCATCGAGGATCGGCCGGATCAACGTTCATGACCTTGTTGTACAAAAGGTACGCTGCGGGTGCGAGCGAGATAGCGGCGCCGGGGTGGCCCGAGCCCGCCTGCTCGACGGCGTCCGCCGCGAGGAGCTTGGCGGTCTTCACCGCTTCATCGTCGATATGATCCCATTGAAGTGTCACGTCGGCCTCCAGCCGTATTTAGGTCCCCAACATCGGGGTAGGGAAATGGTTACCGCGTCACATACTAGCGAAATTGTGCGCACGCGCATAGGGATCGCGCACATTTGTTGAAATGTCGCTTACTCTGACACTATGACATCCCTCGAAGCAGCCGTGAATGAGTGGGTGGACTATCTGCGCGTCGAGAAGGGCGCGTCGTCTCACACCGTCTCGAACTATCGTCGTGACGCGTTGCGCTATGCCCGTGACCTGGAGGAACGAGGGGTTCGCAGTCTCGCCGAGGTCAGCGCGCGCGACATTGAGGACTACACGATGAGGCTCGCGTCGGGGGAGGTGACGGGCACGCCCGCGGCGGCCTCGTCGGTTGCTCGCGCCTCCGCAGCGATCCGAGGCCTGCACAAGTACGCGCTCACGGAAGGCCTTGTTGGGGTTGATCCCGCCGCCCAGCTGAGGGCGCCTCGAGCGGGCCGCCACCTGCCCAAGGCGCTGACGGTCGGCGAGGTCGGCCGACTCTTGGACGTGGCCCACGCGAACGACTCGCCGATCGGCCTGCGCGACTGTGCCCTGTTGGAACTCCTGTACGCGACGGGCGCGCGAGTGTCCGAAGCTGTCGCTTTGAGCGCCGACGACCTCGACCTGGACGGCGACGTGCCGGTGGTGCGCCTGTTCGGTAAGGGGCGCAAGGAACGGATCGTGCCCGTGGGGTCGTTCGCAGTGGAGGCCCTCGGCGCGTACCGGGTACGCGCCCGTCCTGCCTTGGCAGCCCGAGGCCGTGGTTCCACCGCGTTCTTCCTGAACTCTCGGGGCGGGCCCCTGTCGCGGCAGAGCGCGTGGACGGCGATCCGGCGCGCGGCGCAGGCCGCAGACCTGGGGGACAAGGTCTCGCCGCACACGATGAGACACTCATTTGCCACCCACCTGCTGGAGGGTGGAGCGAGCGTGCGCGAGGTCCAAGAGCTCCTCGGACATGCCTCAGTGGCGACCACGCAGATATATACGGCGGTCACGGCCGCCGCGCTGCGCGAGGTTTTTACACTCTCGCACCCCCGGGCGCGTGGCACCCACGAAGTGCCCGGGCAATGACCTAGGATGGACACGTGACCGAGAATTCGCATCCGACGCTGACGAACGATCTGCCTGATGAGCAGGTCGATTTCCCCGTGCCCGCGCCTCTGACGGGGCACGGTCCCGCCCGCGTAATCGCGATGTGTAACCAAAAGGGAGGCGTCGGTAAGACGACGACCACGATCAACCTGGGGGCGGCGTTGGCCGAGTACGGCCGCCGCGTCCTCATCGTCGACTTCGACCCGCAGGGTGCCGCGTCAGTGGGCCTGGGCATCAACGCCCTCGACATGGAGCAGACGATCTACACGCTGCTCATGAACCCGAAGGCCGACGTGCGCGCGACGATTTGCCAGACCGCCACGGACAACCTGGATATCATCCCTGCGAACATTGACCTGTCGGCCGCCGAGGTGCAGCTCGTCAACGAGGTGGCCCGCGAGAGCGCGCTGGCTCGCGTCCTGCGCCACGTCGAGGCGGACTACGACGTGATCCTCATCGACTGCCAGCCGTCGCTGGGCCTGCTCGCCGTCAACGCGCTGACCGCCGCGCACGGTGTCATCGTGCCCGTCGAGGCGGAGTTCTTCGCGCTGCGCGGCGTCGCCCTGCTGGTGGAGACCATCGAGACGGTTCGTGACCGCATCAACCCGCGTCTGAAGATCGACGGTATTGTCGCGACCATGGTGGACCTGCGTACGCTGCACTCGCGCGAGGTTCTCCAGCGCCTGCAGGAGGCATTCGGCGACCTGGTCTTCGACACGCGCATCGGGCGCACGATCAAGTTCCCCGACGCCTCCGTGGCGACCGAGCCGATCATCTCCTACGCGCCCAACCACGCGGGGGCGCACGCGTATCGCCGACTGGCGCGCGAAATCATCGCCCGTGGCGACGCCGCCTGACTCGATCGAGGTCCAGGGGGAGTTCGAGTTTTTTGCCGTCTCCCTGCCCGTCTTCGAGGGTCCGTTTGATCTGCTCTTGTCGCTGATCGCGCGTCAGAAGCTCGACATCACCGAGGTCGCGCTGGCCCAGGTCACCGACGAGTTCATCGCCTTCATGAAGGCCTCGCCGGACCTGTCGCGCACGACGGAGTTCCTGGTGGTAGCCGCCACCCTCCTCGACATGAAGGCCGCGCGCCTGCTGCCTCGTATCGATGACGAGGAGCACGCGAGCGAGGCCGACCTGGAGGCCCGCGACCTGCTGTTTTCTCGCCTCCTGCAGTACCGCGCCTTCAAGGAAGCCTCCAAGGACCTCGACGCGCGCATGGGCCAGTTCGCCTCGTACGTGGCGCGCGAGGTTCCTCTGGAGCCTCACTTCGCGACCCTGCTGCCCGAGCTGCGTTGGCACACGACCCCCGAGGACCTGGCTCGCCTGGCCGCCGACGCCCTGTCCGCCTCTCCGCCTACCGTCGCGGTCTCGCACCTGCATGACCCTGTCGTGCCCGTGCGCGAACAGGCGCTCGTCGTTGCCGCAATGCTCGCGCGGGCCGGGGAGATGACCTTCCACGAGCTCGTCGCCGACGCGCCCACGCGCGCTGTCGTCGTCTCGCGCTTCCTGGCGCTGCTTGAGCTCTACCGACGCGGAGCCGTCGAGTTCATTCAGGACGAGGCCTTGGCACGCCTGTCGATCCAATGGACCGGGAGCAGCGACCAGATCGATATCGACGTGGACGACTACACGGGCCACACCAGCGCTCAGGCCACCACGGCCTCGTCAGTGGAGTACACCGACGCCGACATGCAAGGAGCACACAGCGATGACTGAGCACGACCTGCGCGCACCCATCGAGGCGATCCTCATGGTCGCCTCCGAACCCGTGACACCCGAGGACCTGGGAGCCGCGCTGGGCGCTGACCCCACCCAGGTCGAAGACACGCTCAGAGCCCTCGCGAGCGAATACCTGGGGGAGTCGGGCGCTCCGGCACGCGGCTTCGAGCTGCGCGAAGTCGGGGGCGGTTGGCGCATCTACTCCGCGCGTGCCCACGCCGATGTCGTGGGCCGCTTCGTCGTCGGCTCCTCCCACGCGCGCCTGTCCCAGGCAGCCCTCGAAACGCTGGCCGTCATCGCCTACCGCCAGCCGATCTCGCGCACGCGCATCGCTCGCATTCGCGGCGTCAACGTCGACGGCGTCGTGCGCACCCTGCTCGCCCGAGGCCTCGTGGAAGAGACGGGGGCGACACCATCCGGGGCGCGCCTATACGGCACGACCGGGGAGTTTCTTGAGAAAATGGGAATGACGAACCTGTCGGAGCTGGTACCCTTGGCACCCTACTTGCCAGACGCCGATGCGCTGGACGAATTGGAGGAAGAACTATGAGGGCTAACCCCTACACCGAGGGTGGCGTGCGACTGCAGAAGGTGCTCGCCCAGGCGGGCGTCGCGTCCAGGCGCGCGTCCGAGCAGATGATCGCGGACGGGCGCGTGAGCGTGGACGGCACCGTCGTGCGCAATCAGGGCGTGCGCGTGGACCCCGCGACACAGGTCATCCACGTTGACGGCGAGCGCCTGATCCTGGACGAGACGAAGCACATCGTGCTGGCCGTCAACAAGCCGATCGGCACGGTCTCGACGATGAGCGACCCCGAGGGCCGCCCGACCATCGCGGACCTGATCGCCGACTACCCCGAGCGCCTCTACCACGTGGGTCGCCTCGACATCGACACCTCGGGCTTGCTGCTGCTGACCAACGACGGCGAGCTGGCCAACCGCCTCACCCACCCTAAGTATGAGATCCGCAAGACCTACGTGGCGCGCCTGCACGGCGAGGTCAAGCCCGGCGTCAAGCGCAAGCTGATGAACGGCATCGAGCTGGAGGACGGTCCTATTAAGGTTGACGCCTTCCGTGTTGTCGACACCTACGGCGACATTACGACCGTCGAGATCGTCGTGCACGAGGGCCGTAACCGCCTGGTGCGTCGAATGATGGAAGCCGTGGGATATCCGGTGCGCGAGCTCGTGCGCACGGGCTTCGGGCCGATCTCCCTGGATCACCTCAAGCAGGGCACGACCCGCCGCGTCAAGGGCAACGCTCTGACGGCGCTGTACGGGGCCGTCGGCCTGTGAGCGCCCAGGGCGGTGGCGCCCCCACGCGCGTCGTGTCCACGGTGGGGCCCGTCCTCATCATCGGATCGGGCCTGCTGGGCGCGTCCCTCGGCCTGGCGCTGCGCGCCGGGGGAGTGGGAGTCTACCTCGAGGATGCCTCGCCCACCTCTCTGCGCCTTGCCTCCGACGTGGGCGCGGGTGTTCCTTTCAGTGACGTCATCGACGAGGCCGGGGTGGCCTCTGCGGACGCCGGGCGGGACGGCGCCGGTTACGAGGCGCCGCGCATCGTCGTGGTCGCGACCCCTCCCGACGTCGCCGACCGGATTATCGTCGATTCTCTTGTGCGATTCCCCAACGCTATCGTCACGGACGTCGCCTCGGTCAAGGACGCGGTCGTCGCCGACGTGCTTGCCACGCTCGCGCAGCGCGGCCTCCAGGACGAGGCGTGCCGTTACGTGGGATCACACCCGATGGCTGGACGCGAGCGCTCCGGCGCCGGCGCGGCCGACGCCGACCTGTTCTACGGTCGGCCGTGGGTGATCGTGGCCCATGAGCTGACGTGGCCTCGTGCGGTGTTGGCCGCGCGTGCGCTTGCCACGGACGTGGGCGCGGTGCCCCTGGAGATGAATGCGGGCACGCACGATCATGCGGTGGCCCTGGTGTCCCACGTGCCGCAGCTCGTGTCGTCGATGCTGGCGGCTCGCCTCGTTGATGCTCCCGCGCAGGCACTCGGTTTGGCGGGGCAGGGGCTGCGTGACACGGCGCGTATCGCGGCCTCCGATCCTCGCTTGTGGACGGCGATCCTGGCCGGCAACGCTGGGCCTGTCGCCGACATCCTGCGCGAGTTGAGGGGCGACCTGGATGACCTGCTGACCCACTTGGATGCGGCCGCCGAGCTGGGCCCGCTTCGGGGCGGCAGCGTCGGCGCGATCAACCGCGTGATGACGGCTGGTAATCAGGGCGTCGCGCGCATCCCCGGCAAGCACGGCGGTGCTCCGTCGCGCTACCGCGAGGTCGAGGTGCTGATCCCCGATGAGCCCGGTGCCCTCGGGCGCCTCTTCAGTGAGCTCGGTGAGGCCTCCATCAACATCGAGGACCTGGTTCTCGAGCACTCGGCGGGCGCGCAGGCTGGCGTCGCTCGCGTCATGATTGACCCGGCGGTCGCTGACCGCTGCGCCGCGGACCTGCAGGAGCGGGGCTGGCGGCTCATTACCCACTAGAACAACCTCGATGAGGAGAATCACCGGATGAACGACTCGATGCGTCAGGATGCGATTGCGCGCGTTGGCATCACCATTGCGATCGATGGTCCTGCGGGTTCTGGTAAATCCACGGTGTCCAAGGAGCTGGCCTCGCGTCTGGGCATCGGATACCTTGACACGGGCGCGATGTACCGCGCGCTGACGTGGTACGCCCTCGACCGTGGCATTGACCTGGAGGACACGGAGGCGGTCGCAGCCGCGGCCGACGAGATGGTCCTTCGCCTGCAGTCCGATCCGTCCGATCCGCACGTGTGGGTGGGGGATACCGAGGTCACCCAGGCGATTCGCGAACCCCGCATTGCCCTGGAGATCAAGCACGTGTCGACGAACCTGAAGGTGCGCGCGTGGATGGCGACCGAGCAGCGTCGCCGCATGATGGAGGCGCGCGCTCAGGGCTCCGGCATGATTGCCGAGGGCCGCGACATTACGACGGTCGTGTGCCCGGACGCGGACGTGCGCATCCTGTTGCTCGCGGACCAGGAGGCGCGCCTGCGCCGCCGAACGCTGGAACTCTACGGTGACGCAACCGAGGAGCACATGGAGATTGTGCGCGCTCAGGTCGAGGGGCGCGACAAGGCCGACTCCGCCGTATCCGAGTTCATGACCGCCGCGCCCGGCGTTGAGACGGTTGATTCGACCGGCCTGGACATCGCCGGTGTGTGCGAGGCCATCCTGGCCTATGTGGACGAGGATCTGGCTGCCCGCGAGGCCTGAGCGCACCGTCTTCGAGGGGCCCGCAGCGTGTCGCTGCGGGCCCCTCGCCGTTCGTGTCTGCGCAGTCAGTAACCGGTGCCGTCGTGGCGCCCCTGCCCGTGGACGGGGCCCTGGGTGGGGTCGGTGCCATAGACGGGCCCAGAAACCGGGTTGGTCCCGTACACGGGCCCCTGTCCAATTCCGTACACGGGTCCCTGTCCGGGCTGGGCACCGTACGCGGTGCCCAGCGTGTCGGTGGTGCTGTACGGGGGCTGCACGCCGTAGCCGGGTTGGCCGGTTGGCTGCGGAGCCGTCGCCCACGGCGGGTTATGGCCGCGGTGCCATCGCGGGTCCGCGTCTGGCGCTTGAGGGGCGTTCGGCACCCCGTACTGCGGGCCGTTCATGCCGGTGTAGTTCGGCATCGGGCCAACGGCATCCTTGCGCGATGTATGCACGAAAAGCGCGTACACGATGCACACCGGAATGAAGAGCAGCACCATGACGATGATCATGACGAGGCCGACAACGCTACCGCTGTCGCTCTCCTCGGAGCTAGCGTGGATCGTCGCGGGGGACGTGGCGAGCGAACGAGCGGGGGCCACGCGTGTGGGCGCGTCGGTGGCGAGGGAGTCGTGGACGGTGACCTGCGCGGCGCTTGTGAGTGGCTGGGCGGCCGTCTGACTTCCGGAGGCCATGGCGGGGGCAGTGACGCCCGCGGCGGCGAGCGTCAGTGTCGCTGCGAGGGACAGGAGTCGGTGTGACTTCATCGTTTCTCCATCAGGTGCGGGCGGGTTGGCTGATGGCGCTCCGGCCTAGCGATAGGTGGGCGGGTACTGGCCATAGCCCTGCCCACCC